>JAHDDD010000367.1 GCA_020629535.1 Saprospiraceae bacterium | reverse complement strand
CGCATCAGATTATGAATTTTTATCTAGCCTCGCTGAGTTGGAAAGGGTTTAAAAACATTTTTGGTTAGCTAGAATGAGTTTGAAAAAGCAGAAATATAAGGTAAAAGGACATAGAGATAATTTAGAGTTAATTCAACATAACCAAATTTTCAAATTGAATAAATTTTTTATTGAGGAATTCCACATTAAAGAATTGGCCGTTAAGTAATAATTTTGGAGTTGAGCAGTAAAGCAGGCAACTGTCTAAGGAGCGTATGCGACGAGTTTTGCCTGTGTGCTAAGGGAAAATTATTATAGGGCAAGGCTTTACGGTCGTGGGTTTATTTGCTTCTTTTTTGTGCGGTAGACAAAAAATGAAGATGAATAACTTCAGATACATGTGTTAATTATTAATTGCTTAACAAAGTAGATTAATTACAAGGATAAAAACACTGCAGAGATGTGAAGATCGATGGGTGATTCGTAAATTTGCGATGAGACTTTGATCTAATATTCACAATGATACTTTCTCCAATTGCGTTGTAATGACCATATCACAGTTTGAGTTTCCATACAAATCCAACGTCAAGGTGAAATGAGCCAACAGATATGACTGAACTTTTCAGATTACTCAAACACCTTACACCATACAAGAAGTACGTTTACGCTTCTATCATTTCCCAAATATTGCTGGCGGTATTCACGGTCATAAGTATACCCATGATCATTCCATTCTTTCAAGTTTTGTTTGGACAAGAAGCCAAAAAATTTGACACTGCTCCAACAATTTACGACGGAGCAGATTGGTTGGAATATACATTTTCAAGCATGATAGGTCAATACGGAAGAGAGGATGCATTGCTTTATATATGTTTAGCAATCGTATCCATTTTCTTTTTGAAGAATTTGTTCAGATATCTATCTCTGTACTTCCTGAATCCTGCTAGAAATGGAATTGTCAAAGAATTGCGCAAAGGCATGTATCGACATTTGATACAATTACCCATCCATAAATTAAAAACGCATCAACGGGGAGACATCATCACAAGACTCACTTCTGATGCGCAGGAAGTTGAATGGAGTATCATGCAGGTTTTGGAAGCATTCATCAAGGCACCATTGACCATATTGGGAAGTTTGCTTTTTATGGTATTTATATCACCAAAGCTAACGGTGTTTGTATTTGTTTTGATGATATTCACAGTCATCATTATTGGTGGAATTTCAAAAACATTGCGCAAGGAATCGAAAGGTCTTCAAGAAAATCTGGCTGCTTTGAGTACAACGGTTGACGAAACCATTTCAGGAAGTGAAAACATTAGATCGTACAATACGCAAGATAAGTGGGTACAGCGGTTTGATACAGAAAACGAAAGTTTCTTTTATCGTATAGTAAAACTTTTACGTCGGAAAGATCTAGCCAGTCCAGTCTCAGAATTTTTAGGAATTTTTGTGGTCGCCATTCTACTGTACTATGGTGCTTTTCAGGTTTTTCGAGAGCATTTGAGTGCAGAAACATTCTTTGCCTTCATCTTTGCATTTTATCAAATCATTGAACCATCTAAATCATTCTCTTCAGCCTACTACAATTATCAAAAAGGATTGGCTGCATACGAAAGAATTGAGGCATTCAGTACTTCTAATTTGGAGGATATCAAAGAAGATATTGGCCGATCATTTTCTACATTAAAAGATAGCATTGAATTTGAAGACCTAACCTTTCAATATCCTGAAGATGATACACAAGCATTGAAAGGAATCAATTTCAAAATCAATAAGGGTGAGCATGTGGCTTTGGTCGGTGCATCAGGTTCTGGAAAAACAAGCATCCTCAATTTGCTTTTAAAATTTTATCATGCAAGTACGGGGAAAATAAAAGTCGACGGTATCGATATCAAGGACCTCAATACAAGAGACTGGCGTGAACAAATAGCCTTGGTTACGCAAGAACCATTTTTATACCATGCTAGCATCTTCGAAAATATCGGATTTGGAAGAGAAAATGTAACAGAGGAAATGGTCCGGTCTGCATTGAAAGAGGTAAAGTTGGAAGCATACGCAGCAAACATTGATCAATCCGTGGGAGAGCGAGGGCAACTGTTCAGTGGCGGAGAGAAACAGCGCATGGCCATTGCCAGGGCATTGGCAGGCAATCCATCTTTGTTGTTATTAGATGAACCGACATCTGCGCTGGATGCAGAGGCAGAAAAAGAGGTAAGTTTGGCCATTAAGCGAGCCATGGAAGGCCGAACATCCATCATCATCGCTCACAGATTTTCGACAATTAAACACGCTGATAAAATAATTGTACTCGATAAAGGAAAGGTCGTCGAGACCGGAGATCACGAATCATTGATTGCATTAGAAGGATATTATAAAAAGTACTTAAGTTTGCAGTCAGATTTCTAATGAAAGTCATTAAAAACATAATCGCATTTATATCAGTTTTCTTGATGGTTTTGTCAGGATTGTTGGCTCAAACTCCGAAATGGTTTGTTCCATTCCCGAATCCAGGAGAGGTCAATTACTACTACGAAATTTCTGATCCGGCCAATATCAAATTCAGAATGTTTGAGCGTCCGCCCAAATGGTATGCTGATGATGTGGTAACACCTTGCATGATAGAAAATAAAACAAGAGAGCTTAATGACGGGGAATATCTCTGGCAACTTGGCGAGGAACATGTTCATCTAAACAAAAGCGGCTCTGTTTATACTCTGGAAGAAGCTGAAATCAAAGATCCCTTTTTGGGTAGAAATTGTGTGATGCATTTTCCACAAAACAATGTTGTTATAAATGACATGTCATCGATGCCTTCATATTCAGTTCTGGTGACAGATATTGAAATCGAATATGATGTTGCAGAATTACCTGAAGATCTGTTTCACGTTTTGTCAACAAGTGAAGTGCGGAAATTGAAAGTGTTTTCTGAAGCAACGATCGTTTTTGAAAGAGAAGGAAATTCGAGATTTCACAGTCCTTACGATATTCACAGCTGTCTAAATTTGAGAGTGAAAGAGACCTTTGTTCCAAAAAGTTTTTCCATAACAGATACAGGCGTTTGGGAAGCTTTAGATACTGGCACGTCAAGCCAGCTGTTGGATTACTTCAAGCAAACAGAGCGATCAAGGCTCATGTTTTACGACAACGCATTGAAACGAACCGTTGGCAGTATCAGTTTAGACAATGAAGATGACAAACTCTACACTGGTGGACATTTTATTCATGGTGAAAAATCTCCAAAACTGTCTCAATGTAATTTTCAAGATGGATCGATTTATGTCTTCCCTAATCCATCCTTTGGTGCCTTTAATATTCGATTCTATGGTTATCCAGAAGGAACATACAAATTGAATATTCACAATATCATTGGCAAGATCATATACACCTATGAGTTAGATGTATTGGATGGTCATAATGTTCCAGTGAGTATACCAAATATTTCAAAGGGCACTTACATATATTCAATAGTCAATGCACGAGGAGAAAAACTACAAACAAAAAGACTTTTGATCATGGGCTTATAATAATGTGGGGGATGTGAGGATGTGAGGATGTATTACAGTATGCTCTATTTTTATTAAATGTGAACTATGAAAAACTTCCGATTGACGATACTAGTTTCGATCATTGCTCCCCTATTCTATTTTTGCAGTCCAAAGAAAATCATTGAAGTCAAAGATTCCCTGGAAACAACAACAGTCAATTATGCTGATTCTTTGGATTTGATTTTTCAGAAAAAAAGTGATACAGGTATACTACCTGGATTTGCATTGTCCATTTTTTCTTCAGATACCATCTTTTATGAAAATGCTTTTGGTTTCGCTGATGTGGAAAATCAAAGGCCAATGAACACATCCACGATACAAAATATTGCATCTATCAGTAAGACTTTCATTGCAGTGGCATTGATGTATTCGATTGAAAATGGTTTTATCTCGGTCAATGATCACATCAATGATATTCTTCCCTTTGAAGTAACGAATCCTCATTTCCCTGAGGTAGCTATTACAATTAAACATTTGATAACTCATACCTCTTCCATTTCGGATGAAGGGTCTTATGAATTTTCTTATTTGTTTGAAGAAAAAATCGACAAGTCCACTTTCCCGGAAGCTTGGGCTCCTTTTATTGACATATACAACCAAAACGACACCATGAGCAT
>JAHDDD010000366.1 GCA_020629535.1 Saprospiraceae bacterium | reverse complement strand
AGTATTTTAAAAATGTTACTAATATCTGCTGTCCGAATCAAACTAAAAACAGCAACTTTCAAACAAGGTCCTAAAAATAATTTCCACTTTCAATTTGAGCGTTTAATGGATCAATATTATCTACATGAAACTTCCGCTCAGTTCTATGCACAAAAACTTCAAATATCGGACACCACTTTACATCGCCTGTGCAAAAAACATTTTAAAAACTCATTTACGACAATTCTTAATTTGAAAAAAATAGCTCAAGCAAAAAATAGTCTCTTCTTAACAAACTTAAGTGTCAAAGAGATAAGTTATGCCCTAGGTTACAATGATCCCTTATACTTTAGCAGAGTTTTCAAAAAATTCACTCAAATCTCTCCATCTCAATTTAGACACCAACTGAAGAATAATCGATTGAAATAATAGTCCATACATTCAAAGAATAGTCCTTATTGAAGACCTCCTACCCAACATAGCTTTGTAGTAAAAAGCTATGACGCAAAATTCTATTTCCTTATTATTTCTAGTATCATTTCTAGTATTCATGTCTTGTAAAAATGACTCCACTGAAATGGATACGCCTAAATCAAGTACAATGAACGATTCAGATTCGAGTAAAAAAAGCCTATCTCAACAAACCATTGATGTTTTCGAAGAAAAATTTGGAAAACATCCTGGTAAACGAAGAAATCATATTGATGGCATTTGTTTCACCGCGACTTTTCAAGTGAATGACTCAAGCATTAGAGAATGGACCAATTCAAAAATTTTCAGCGACATCCCCCTACCCGCTGTGGGACGTTTTTCGCACAAGGGAGGAATTAAAAAGAATGAAAATATTCCCGGAGAATATGGTATGGCCTTTCAAATTCAACTTCCTGATGAAAGCTTCCAAAATTTTAGCATGAATACGCTTGATTTTTTTCCTGTCAATACACCTGAAGGATTTTTACAGCTGATGCAAGCTAAAGTGAGCGGAAAGAAAGAAGATTTTGAACAGCTTAAAAATGATCATCCAGAATTTGCCAATTTCAAAAAACACTATTCCGAAAAAGGAGTACAAACATTGAAAGTCTATCCAAATCTTCGGTTCAACAGTATTAACACATTCAAATTGGAAAGTGCTAACGGAGAGCAGACCGCTATTCGCTGGTCATTTGAACCTAGAAACCCACCCATTCCTTTTGATGCAAACGATACCATTGATTTCTACACATTGACGAAAAAGGCTTTAAAAGAACATAAAGTATTAATATGGGACATGATCATTTATTTTGCCAATCCAGATGATCCTATCAATGATGCCAGTCAAGCTTGGATTGGTGAACATAAAAGTTTGGTCGCCGCTACCCTTACGATAGAATCTGTTGAAAAAGAAGGGATATGTAACGATATAAATTTTGATCCATTAAAATTACTCGATGGAATGAAACCATCCAATGATCCCGTCCTTCGATTTCGCTCCCCTGCATATGCCGCAGCATTTGCAAGAAGAGTGCACGAATCTTATTCCAAATAAGATCAATGACCAACTCAAAGGATACAGAAGGCTCTCTCCAACAAACGAAAGCCTTCTCCGTATCCTATTGTACGGCTATACAAATAATTCAACCTATCTAAAACCTACACTCCAAAGACACGCCCACACTTAAATAATTTCTTCGTTGTCGCAACAAACGATTATCCGAAAAATCATCAATATGATAGCGATATCCAGCCCGAAACGCGAGCCCATAGCGCGCATTATATTGATACTGAAGTGCGCCTCGCCATTGTAAGGCACGGACTCTGCTATTTAAATCTATCGACTCTCCATCTAACATCAAGGCATTCTGATCAATCAGCATATCCGAAGGGTCTAAGATCCTTCCATTATTTCGTTGTAGTATATTATACATAAACTGTACATCGTTCCGAATGGATACTCTCGGAGCTATAGGCAAGCGATAGCCCAATCCAATACCATGCGAAAACATTTGAATCGATTGAACCAAGTAATAATCGGTTGAAGTAAAAGTCTGAATATCCACTCCGAAAATAGTATCAAGCGGGTTTTCATCTCGATCCACATAAATCGTTTTCGCAGCAAATTCGTCGAAAGTAGAACTTTCTATCTCCAATTGTTTTTCATGGCTTTCCTGAGCCATCAAATACTGTAAAGAAGTGATGGCATACCAACGATCTGTGATATCATAGCTCAAATGCAATCCTGCTTCAAAGCCAGCATGAATGCGCTCAGAATCAGCAAATTGTCTATACCAATCTGAATGTTCTGTTCCATGATAACTGCTTGATTTCAATGTATGAACATAAGATATATCCATGCCCAATGTCCATCTCGACGAGGAAGTAGATGGTGATCGATTCCAATCTAAAGGGCTAATCTCCGCTTTACTTTCAGATAACCCTGCCAAGCTCGGATGTGTTCTCAAGCTACTAGTAATTAAGCTGGCTCGATCTTTTAATACAGCTTGGGAACGCTGTTCATCTTGACTTCCTTTAAAAGGTACATCACTTAATGCATAATCGTCATCAAGATTACTTGGTTGATCAAGATGCGGAAAATAGATATTTTCTTGGACGCCCGAAAAATGGCCTTGCTCAGATTTTCTCAAACCTTGCTTCGAAGGAATAGGACCAACTGCAGAGGGGGCTGCAGTTGGTGGATACCCATTGATTGCACGATTGGTTTCAGCCAATGGTGTTTCAGGTAGAGAAATAGCAGTCTCAAAAACAGCGTTTTGTGCGATCGATGATGGATCGACCTCTTGATCAACCCTAGTCTCCAATTGAGCAACTTGCTGTCTTGTTTTTCGCTGCTCATCAGGACTAATAGACTCCTTACTTACAGCATCAAATCGATAAACAAAACCCGTTATCAAAGCAATACTCAAGAGCAAGAATAGTCCAGAGCAACTGATAAAATAAAAACCAATCTTGCGCTTCTTCGGCTTTTCTGCCAGCACGATATCATCTTCTATTGCGGAAAACATCTTATCCGCATCAAAAGGAGATTGGTAATTTTCAAAGGCATCTTTGAAAAACTTTCCTGTTTGTTGATCGTCTTTCATGATGTTTGAATTAATCTACTAATATTTTTAAATGGCTTCATCTCTTAAAGCTTGTAATTTTAAACTCAAAATTTTCTTGGCGCGGTGTAAATGGGATCGGCAGGTACTTTCTTTCAAATTCAGCATGGTAGCAATTTCAGCATGAGCATATCCTTCAATTTCGTGTAAATTGAAAATGGTACGTTGCATCACATTCAAACTATGCAGCATCTTCAATAGATCTTCTTGATACAAATGCCCTAAAGGAACTTCTCCGGTTGAAATTGGTTCGATCGTTTTGTCCAACTCGTCGAATTTGAAATGTTTGGATCGAAGAAATTCCAGGGCACAATGAATGGTTATTTTGCACATCCAACTTCTCAAAGCACCTCTACTGGCATCGTATTGATGCAACTTTCTGAACACATTGATAAATGCATTTTGACAAACATCTTCACAATAATGCGCATCATGTATATACCTTCTGCATATCGTCATGAGATAGCCTCCAAATTGAACGACCAGTTCTTTTTGTGCTTTTCGATCCTGTTGAAGACACCGCTCTACAAGTTGTTGAATGTTCAAATCGCTCTGCTCTCTTTTTAACCTAAATCTTTATTCTATATTCAATCTCGTAATTCAATTCCAACGTTGGTGTACCCGCAGTAGCTTGAAATTTCAAATAAACGGTCTGATATTCGCCATACTCCTTCACCTCAACGATATCAATGGTATCAAAGAGTCCGATCAAATTATTGATGTTATTATGAACATCTTCCGAATATAATATGGAACTCATACTGGTCACAGGAACATCGGTATATACACCCACCTGCGTCATGTCAACGGCACCCGCACCTTCGAATTCTATATTAGCGCCAAAGTACTCCTTGTCAAAATATTGACTGCCTACCCCAATGCAAATTTTCTGATTTTCATTACAAATGTTTTCTTGCGCTATTCGACCAACAAACTGGACCAATGCACCGTCACGCACGATTTCAAGATATACATCAGATTCCATACAAGTATACATTTCTAATCCCTCATGTCCAGCTGGTTCTAAATTCAAATGAATCGCATCACTCATCAACAATCCCGCCTCATCAAATCCTTCCAAAACTAAAGTGCTGTT
>JAHDDD010000365.1 GCA_020629535.1 Saprospiraceae bacterium | reverse complement strand
ATGTTTGTAAGTATCTCGTTGGATAATTTCTGCCTCACGCTGGCGTATGAGTTGTTCTTTATTTTGGTGAAATAGAAGCAGATTAAAGTGGGTGTTCATGTTTATTAATTCCTGTTTCAGGATTCTGTCTGCATTGATCGCTGATTCACTGCTGTTCAGATGTGTGTTGAAATTTTCTTTGAATGTTTTCAAACTTTTAACCACTTCCCGGTACGCTTGTCCTTCTTTGTATGGTAGATCTATATCTTCGAATTTTTGGAATTCAAGATTGAGTAATCTCTGGTGTTTGAGTGCTCTTGCTTTCCATTTTGCATCTTCCGTAACTTTGAATAAGTTTAGAGACATCTGCATCTTGGTGGCTTCAGAAGTCAGGTTTCCTCTGGCAGAGATAAGTTCCAGATTTATTTGTCTTGCCTGATTGAGTTCCTTGAGTTTTTGATAGGAAAAATAATAGACTGCTCCAAGTCCGAATAATAGACTTAGGAAAAGGAATAAAAGGAAGACGGTTCTTGATTGTTTACTGGTCAATACAATACAATTAGCAGCAAAACTGCTGCAATTTTATGCCCAATTTGGTTATGAAACTGTAAGGTAATTTGCACTACATTCATTTTTTTGAAAACGGGTTCATTCTCATCAATGTGCCGCCGGTTTCCATACATGATGCACGCATGATTTTGTTGTGTCCAAATCTTCGTTTGATCCAGTCTCTTTCTTCCATGAGTCTGATGGCTTTGGTGGTATCGTCAAAGAGGCTGATCTGATAATTGCCATAAACCAGCCCACTTAGTTTTACGCCAAGTAGTCTTATGAGTTGTCTTCTTTCGTAGAGGATATCGAAGAGTTCGCAGACATGCTTTACAAGTACTTGATCATTGGCCGTGTATGCGATGCGTCTTTGTTTGGTGAAGGTATTGAAGTCGGCATATCTAAGTTTTACTGTAATACATGAAGTGAGTTTTTTATCATTGCGCAGATCGAAAGCTAGATCATCGATCATTTGTATCAGCATATTTTTCATATACTGAATGTTGAGTGTATCTTCTTTGAATGTGCGTTCTTTTGACATTGATTTTTGTTCGGAATAAGGTACTACAGGACTGCGGTCAATGGCATTGGCTTTTTCCCAAAGGTTTCTTCCGGTCTTACCAAATTCCCTTTCGAGTAAACGAACGGGGATATTGCTCAGCGTACGAATTTGTCGTACTCCCATAAAGCTGAGTTTCTTGTACATGGCATCACCGACACCAGGAATTTTTTTCACCGAAAGGGGAGAGAGAAAATCTTTTTCAGTACCGTTGGGTACTTCTTTGGTACCGTTTGGTTTGGCTTCACCAGTACCAACTTTTGATACAAGTTTATTGACCGAAAGGCCGAAAGAAATGGGCAGACCGGATTCGTTGATGATGCGATGTCTTAGTTCGACAGACCATTTGAAACAACCAAAGTACTTATCCATTCCCGTAAGGTCAAGGTAGAACTCATCGATCGATGCTTTTTCATACATGGGTGCATCTTCAGCGATGATTTCTGTGACGATTTTTGAATATCGCGAATAAGAATCCATGTCTCCTCTGATGACCAATGCCTGTGGGCAAAGTCTGAGAGCCATTTTCATAGGCATCGCAGAATGAACACCAAATTTTCGGGCTTCATAGCTGCAAGATGCTACAACACCTCTCCTGCTAGTGCCACCAATGATCAATGGCTTGCCTTTAAAATCAGAATTTTTGAGACATTCAACAGACACAAAAAATGCATCTAGATCAAGGTGTAATATGGCACGATCAAAAGACATCTATGATGATAATGATTCGTGATGATGATAAGGTAAACACGAGGATTTCGTGAGTTCGCGATAGCGGGATTTCGAGACTATCAACTTAGCACAAATCGGTTTATTCGACAAATATATGTCGATATTATCGATTTAGCAAGTATATGAGTATGCACCATTAAGGGAAAATTTGCATCTTTATATTATATAAGCAGTGATATGCTCAAAAGACCGAAACACAGAAAGTTTGATTACGTGCCTAGATTCTATGACCCTCAAAAAGAGGAGTTGGAAGAGAGGCTAGCACTCTACAAAGAAGGTACTAGTGATGAAGACAGAGCTAAAGCAAGAATCAAGAGTGGATTTAGGAATAGGCTAGGTGCTCCGTCAGACAAAAGGCAACTAAGAGCCCAGTCCATGCGGGCTAATTTCAGATTGGTTATGATTATAGGCATTCTGGCGATGCTTTCCTATATGTTTATGAAATCTGATATGTTGCTAAGAATGCTTGAATCATTGGGAATGTAATCCACGAATTGTTGATAAGTTTTTTTTCTGAGCAAAGAAAAAAGGCACATCTTCGTAACCAAGAAAAAGCCGAAATCTATGGCTGATATTATTCAGCTACTGCCCGAATCGATAGCAAATCAAATAGCAGCAGGGGAAGTAATCCAAAGACCTGCATCTGTCGTCAAAGAGCTGATGGAGAACTCCATTGATGCTCACGCAAATTCTATTGTCTTAACCATTAGAGATTCTGGAAAAACATTGATCCAGGTATCAGACAATGGTATTGGGATGTCAGAAACTGATGCGCGAATGTGTTTCGAAAGGCATGCTACATCTAAGATCAAGAATGCCCAAGATTTGTTCATGATAAAGACCATGGGTTTTAGAGGGGAAGCCATGGCTTCTATCGCTTCCATTGCTCATGTGATGCTCAAAACCAGGAAGGAGGGTGAAGAGCTCGGAACAGAAATTGTGATACATGGTTCGGAGATAAAAAAACAAGAGTATTGTCAAACGCATGTAGGTACCGTTATAGCAGTAAAGAATTTGTTTTACAATGTGCCGGCTAGAAGAAAATTTCTTAAGAAAGACAGTACAGAATTTAACCACATTCTAGAAGAGTTTAAACGAGTTGCTCTTGTTCACCCGGAAATAAGATTTCAGTTGATTCACAATGATAATGAAATTTATCACCTCACTGCCGGCAATCTCAGACAAAGACTCGTAGCTATATTTGGCAAAAACTTGAATGAGCAGTTGGTTCCTATTGAAGAAGATACTGATGTAGTTAAAATCGATGGATACATTGCAAAACCCGAAGCATCAAAAAAAACAAGAGGTGATCAGTTTTTATTTGTCAATCATCGTTTCATAAAAAGTGGTTATCTGAATCATGCCATTAAGACCGGATATGATAATCTGTTGGCTGATGATGAATATCCTTTTTATGTATTAAACTTACAGATTGACCCTGATCGCATTGATATAAATATTCATCCGACCAAACAAGAAGTGAAGTTCGAAGATGAGCGATTGATTTATAATTATATCCGTGTTACGGTAAAACATTCGTTGGCGAAATATAGCATTACACCTACGCTCGATTTTGAAAAAGACCTAAGTTTTGATACGGTCTATAATGAAACGGGTTCGAAAAATATAGCCATGCCGGTAAAGCCTGGCATCTCCATTGATGAGCGAAGAGCTAAAAGAAAAGAAATAGAAAGCTGGTCTAATCTTTACCGTGAAATTCAGGAAGATGGATCAGCGATGATTCCAGATTCTGAAAATGAACACATCACGCTGCCTAGTACGGCATCATTGATTGACGAAGAAGGAAAGAAAACAGAGGAACTATCTTCAGGAAAGCCCTATCAAATTCACAATAAATATATCATAAGCCAAATTCGAAGTGGCTTTATAATCATTGATCAGCACAATGCACATGAGCGCATTTTGTATGAAAGATTTTTGAAAGCATTTGATGGCCAAAAGCTGGGGGTTCAACAAATGTTGTTTCCTACAACCATCGAATTCGATCAGGCGAAAGTGCAGGTTTTACAAGACCTCATACCAGACCTTTTACAGCTTGGAATCAAAGTTGAACACTTCGGTCAAAACTCTTTTATAGTTCATGGTGTTACACCTGGACTGGAAGACAAAGATTTTTCGGTTTTGCTTGAGAAAATCATTGAGCAATATCTCGACAATATCAAGCTTGATTTGGGTGTTCAGGAGAGTCTCGCACTTTCGATGGCCATTCATTCTGCTGTCAAAGGAGGCAAGCAGCTTGAAATCGAAGAAATGCAACACTTGCTCGATGATTTATTTGCTACAGAAAACCCTTATACATCTCCTTCCGGAAAAAAATGCTTCATTACCTATGAACTGAATGATATAGAAAAACAGTTCTAA
>JAHDDD010000364.1 GCA_020629535.1 Saprospiraceae bacterium | reverse complement strand
CACTTCAATGCTCACCGCTTCAGATGCTACCTCTCCATACCCCAATGATTTATTTAAAGCTTTATGGTAAATGGTTCCCATGTCTGTAGTCAATTCTTCCACAGATACCTCCCATTTTTTGGCTGCGGCTTCTAGAAGCATACGCCTGGCGGTTGCACCTGTTGTTCTTAAACTCGTCCACCCTTTTCGAATAGACTGACTACCGCCTGCAATTTGTCGACTGAAATTTTTTGTGTCTAACCCAGCCTGTTCAACCATCACATTTTTCCAATCTACATCCAATTCTTCGGCGACGAGCATGGGCATGGAAGTTTTTACGTTTTGTCCTATTTCAGGATTTGGGGACATGATGGTTACCACTCCATTGTCTCCAATTTTGATAAAACCGTTCATACCAAACCATTGATCGGGCAGCACCAGTTCCTTTATTTCTTCCTCGATGAAATCAGGTTTACAACCAATCAATGAACTAAATCCTAATACCAGACCTCCACTTGCAGCAGCTGATACTTTTAAGAATGAACGTCTTTTATATGAAGTTTTAATTGTTGTCATTTGAATTACGATTTACGATTAGAATTTCTTCTATTGCATTACTAATTGCAAATTATTAATTACTAGCTTAACCTTTTGCCGCTGTTTTTACTGCATCACGGATGCGTGTATAAGTTCCACATCTACAAATGTTTCCATTCATAGCTTGATCAATTTGTTCATTAGAAGGATTTTTTGTTTTTGCCAACAATGCAGCAGCTGACATGATCTGGCCTGTTTGGCAATATCCACATTGGGCAACATCATGTTTCAACCAAGCCTTTTGTACTGGATGGTCACCTTTCTCAGACAAGCCTTCGATTGTGACGATTTTTTGATCTTTTAATTCAGAAATAGGAAGCACACAAGACCTCATGGCTGTACCATCTACATGCACTGTACAAGCACCACATTGAGCAATGCCGCAACCAAATTTTGTTCCTTTCAATTTTAGGTGGTCTCGCAATACCCATAATAAAGGTGTATCAGGAGCTACTTCGATTGTTTTACTCTCACCATTGATGTTGATTGTAAATGCCATGTGATAATTTTAATTAAAGAAAAGACATGAAGAAGTTATTCATAGATTACTATCTACAATATAAAGAAAATTTAACCACTTTTCAGATAGTGTTGTACAGCTGATTCAAGTATTTGATGTTATTAAAGCATTCAAACCATCCTAGGTTTGGTATATTCACCCATCCAATTTATTTAAACAAGATTGAAAATTTGAAACTCACAGAAAATCTATTCAGCCTCGAAGGCAAAATCGCATTGGTGACCGGAGGTGCAAAAGGCATCGGTGCTATGATCTCTCAAGGGCTAATTGAAGCAGGAGCAAAAGTTTATGTTTCTTCACGATCGGCAGAAGATTGCGCTTCATTTGCAAAAAAGATGAATGAGATGAAGGCCAATTCGTGTGTAGCATTGGCCGTGGATCTATCAAAGACCGAAAACATTGACCAATTTGTGAATGTACTATCTGAAAAAGAAGATAGTCTCGATATCTTGATCAATAATGCAGGCGCAACATGGGGAGCACCCTTAGAAGAATTCCCCGAAAAGGGATGGGATAAAATTATGAATCTGAATGTCAAGGGTGTATTTTTTCTAACAAAAGCATTGTTGCCGATGCTGAAGAAAAATGCAGATCTTGAAGATCCAAGCAGAATTGTGATGATCAGCTCTGTTGCAGCTACTTCCTCAAATTCAATGATGTCGTATTCTTATGGTCCAAGTAAAGCCGCAGTAACACAACTAGGTAAGATGCTGGCCAAAGATTTGGTCAAAGACCACATACTTGTCAACTCAATTGGCCCAGGTTTTTTCCCGAGTAAAA
Source organism: Saprospiraceae bacterium (assembly GCA_020629535.1). Taxonomy (GTDB): domain Bacteria; phylum Bacteroidota; class Bacteroidia; order Chitinophagales; family Saprospiraceae; genus JAHDBF01. The sequence continues at coordinate 2,334 of JAHDDD010000364.1, read as the reverse complement.
TGACTGCTCATTTTGACATTGAACAAATGATTCAATTCCACCCTGTCGGGCGTGTGGGTCGAGCTGAAGACATTGCCGGTTTGGTCATATATCTCTGTTCAAAGGCAGGAAGTTTTATGACTGGAAATTACATCCCTCTAGATGGAGGATTTCTAATTAATTGATTTATTGAATTGAAATTTCAATATGTTCAAAGAAAATACATTTCAAAATAAAATTGCTCTCATCACTGGTGGTCGATCTGGCATTGGTTTTCAAATAGCCAAAGATATGCTTCAACTAGGTGCCAAGGTGGTCATTTGTTCTAGAAAAGAAGAATTGCTTTTTGCAGCAAAAGAAAAATTAAGTGCTTTCGGCGAAGTACTGGCCATGCCCTGCGATATTAGAAAGGAAGAAACAATTGAAAAACTCGCAAATTTTATAAAAGATAAATTTGGAAGACTTGATATCCTTATCAACAATGCAGGTGGCCAATTCCCTACGCTTGCAGAACACACAAATGGAAAGGGTTGGAATGCTGTTATCAATAACAATCTAAACGGTACATTTTATATGACGCGAGATATGGCGAAACATTTTTTTATACCTCAAAAAAATGGAGTTATCGTGAATATCATCGCTGAAATTATGAGAGGATTTCCGGGCATGATTCATACGGGTGCCGCAAGAGCCGGAGTTGAAAACATGACCAAAACCCTAGCGCAGGAATGGAGCAACTCCAACATCAGAATCAATTGTGTAGCTCCTGGCATTATTGAAACTTCAGCATTGGAAAATTATCCGGAAGCCATTCAGGAAAAGTATGAAGAAGGCAAAAAAATGATTCCACTTCAACGCTTCGGAAAAGTCGAAGATGTTTCAAATGCAGTTTGTTTCTTAGCAAGTCAATTAGCGGCCTATATCACAGGTATCACTTTATATGTTGATGGAGCACAACACCTCAGCAGTGACAAAATGTTTTTGGTGAAAATTTTAAAATCATTTATGTAATGCTCGACCAAGCAAAAGAAATTCGACCCGGTGAAGATTTGGATTGGAAAATGCTCGAATCATATTTAAAAGAATCCATTCCTGACATTCAAGGCGAAATGTCTGTAGCACAATTTCATGGTGGTCATGCGAATCTGACCTACTTGGTTTCTTTCGGAGATCAAGACCTTATCGTGAGGCGTCCTCCTTTTGGAAAGATTGCACCTGGAGCCCACGATATGAAGAGAGAGTTTAAGGTCTTGTCAAAACTTTACAAATTTTTCCCACGTGCCCCTCGCGCATTTCATTATTGCGACGATGAGAAAATAATAGGTGCTCCCTTCGTTGTCATGGAAAGACGGACCGGAGTTGTGGTTCGAATAAAGTTACTTGATTGCTTTTCTTCTTTCGAGAATGTTGAAGAGCGATTAACAGATGCCATGGTAAAAGCCATCGTTGATTTACACCTTGTAGACTATAAACAGGCAGAACTTTCAGACCTCGGGAAACCCGAAGGATATCTCGACAGACAACTCAATGGTTGGTTAAAGAGATGGGAACTGTCAAAGACAGAAGAAAATAGTGATATGTCCTGGGTTGGGGAAACATTGATTAAAAGCAAACCTGAACCTCAAAGGATTTCCATCATTCACAATGATATAAAGCTCGACAATTGCCAATTTCAATCTGATAATCCTGACGAAGTTAGTTCGATGTTCGATTGGGATATGTGTACCTTGGGAGACCCATTGGCCGATCTTGGAAACACACTTGTATATCACAAACGAGACCAACAACAAGATGACAAACTACCATTTACATTGAAAGGAAATTTCCCAACACAGAAATTTCTCATCGATAAATATACTGAATATTCAGGCTTGAATCTCGATAATATGAATTGGTATTTATCTTTCGCATACATGAAAGGGGCAGTCATCATGCAACAATTGTATAAAAGATATGTCGATGGTGCCACGAAAGATAAACGCATGTCACAAATGGGCATGGTCGCAAATCAAATGGCAAGATTGGCAAAGGAAACTGTTATTGGTGAATTGTGAGTGGTGAATTGTGAGTGGTGAATTGTGAGTGGTGAATTGTGAGTGAAGGGAATGATCAGTTTTCAAGTTTCGGCAGTCTAGTTGATTTTAAAAAAATTACCATAACCAATTGAATAACAATGATCATTAATTTGATAGGAAATAATAACAATCATATAGATCAATTATATCTAAGAGGATTTTCCGCATTAAAGAATTGGCCGTTCAGTAATAATTTAGGAGTTGGGCAATAGGCAGGCAACTGTCTGAGGAGCGAATGCGACGAGTTTTGCCTGTGTGCAAAGGGAAAATTATTATAGGT
>JAHDDD010000363.1 GCA_020629535.1 Saprospiraceae bacterium | reverse complement strand
ATGGTCTTGCCTTTCTCGTCTTTTTGCTTGGTTCTCTCATAGAAACCTTTTTTGGATTTGTTTCCAAAGAATTTATTTTCCAACAAGAAGTCGAGATATTTTGGATTTGATTTTCCTTCAAGTGCGGAAAAGAATTCATCATCCTTGCAAGCTCCGACAACAAATTGAGTAACCTTATCACTGGTGTCAATTCCCACCAAATCTTGTAGTTTGAAGGTAGCCGTCTTTGGTCTCGCAATCAATGGACCGGTAATGGCATCAACTTCCTCTATGGTCATGTCGTACTTATCGGTAAGTTGCGTCATTTTCACACCACTCATCACACCAATTCTATTGGCTATGAAGGCAGGTGTATCTTTACAAAGCACCATTTGTTTTCCAAGGATCTTTTCTCCAAATTCCATAAAGAAATCAGTCACTTCGTTGGCCGTTCCTTTGTGAGGAATGACTTCAAGCAAAGGCATGTATCTTGGAGGATTGAAAAAGTGCGTTCCACAGAAATGTGATTGGAAAGAATCGCTTCTTCCTTCCACCAATAATTTAATCGGAATACTCGATGTATTAGAAGTAACAAGTGCATCTTCACGTCTGAACTTGTCAACTTTTTCGAACATCTGCTTTTTAATGTCCAGTCTTTCAATGATAACTTCGATGATCCAATCGCAATCTGCAATCTTATCAAGGTCGTCATCGAAATTTCCAATTTTGATTTTGGAAGCAAATTTTTTGTTGTAAAGTGCAGCAGGTTTACTTTTCATGGCTGCTTTCAATGAGCCCGCAGCGATGCTGTTTCTTACTGCCTTGTTGTTTTTGTCTTCTTCTTTAATATCAAATGGAACGATGTCCAATAGAAGCACATCCAAGCCAACATTTGCCAAATGGCAGGCAATACCTGAACCCATTACGCCTGATCCTAGGACGGCAACTTTTTGAAGTCTGAAATTCATCTTTTAGTCTTTGAATTGTTTCGAATACAAAGTAAGTATTCGCAGAAAATTTAACCCCAAAAGTATCCTTTTTGTTTCTTTTCACTGTTCAACATCTAAAATTTATTTAACTTGAAGTTAAATTTTTAATTCAAAATCATTTGGCTATGTCACAATACATGAGTTTGGACAACCTAAAGTTCCTATTGTACGATGTTTTCGGGGTTGAAGACCTTTTTAAACTTGATCATTATAATGAATATGATAAGGATGGAGTAGACATATTGTTGGAGTCTACAAAGACATTTGCTGATCAAAAAATGTACACAACGTTCAAAGAAATGGATGAGGATCCTGCTCGATATGAGGATGGAAAAATCATCGTTCATCCGGTCGTTGGAGAATACATGAAATTTTGCGGTGAAAATGGTGGGATAGGATCCACATTTGCTTACGATAAAGGCGGTATGCAGATGCCTCACGTTATTTTTTCTGCCTTAAGTCATATCACAGAATCTGCAAACAATAGTTTGCCTGGCTATTCCGGTCTGACCGGCGGCGCAGCCAATCTCATTGTTACTTTTGGTGAAGAATCATTGTATGAAAAATATGTTCCTAAGATGCTTTCTGGTCAATGGGCTGGAACCATGTGCCTCACCGAACCCAATGCAGGGAGCTCGTTGAGTGACATCACAACATCAGCCAAACCAAACGGTGACGGATCCTATTCGATACAAGGCCAAAAGATATTTATCTCAGGAGGTGATCACGAGTACTGTGAAAACTTCATTCATCTTGTATTGGCTCGTATCGAAGGTGCTCCAGCAGGGACAAAAGGAATATCATTGTTTGTAGTTCCAAAATTACGAGAGCTTGAGGATGGAACATTGGAGGCCAACGATGTCATAACAGCTGGTGATTTTCAGAAAATGGGACAAAGAGGATATTGTACAACCCATCTGAGCTTTGGCGAGAATTCTGATTGCCGCGGGTGGTTGGTAGGCCCACCTAATAAAGGACTAAAATGCATGTTTCAAATGATGAATGGAGCTAGAATTGATGTTGGCTTGACGGCTGCATCTACTGCAACAGCTGCTTATTATGCTTCACTACAATATGCAAAGGAAAGACCACAAGGAAGACGGATTAGTTCTGGTGGTAAAAAAGATGTTTCATCAGAACCCACTTTGATTATCAATCATCCTGACGTAAGACGTATGCTTTTGTTGCAAAAATCTGTGATAGAAGGATCATTGAGTTTGCTTTTGGAGGCTTCTTATTATTATGACCTTTCCCTTCACGGGAATGAAGATGAAAGAGAAAAATATCATGATTTATTGGAACTGTTGACTCCGATTGCAAAAACATATCCATCTGAAATGGGAAGGGTAGCCATCAGTAACGGATTGCAGATATTCGGGGGTTATGGTTTCTGTACAGATTTTCCATTGGAGCAATATTATCGTGATGTTAGAATCATGGCTTTGTATGAAGGGACAACCGGTATTCAATCACTTGATTTGTTAGGTAGAAAAGTACCAATGAAAAACGGACAAGCGATGAAATTCCTCACGCTGGCAATCATTGACAGTATCAAGAATGCAAGTAAATATGATGAGCTGATTCCATACGCCGAAGCATTGAAAGCGGGTTCAAAGAAATTGGAAGAGGTGTTGACCCATTTATTACAATATGCCATGAGTGGTAATCATGAAAGATACATCGCCGATGCCTCCATTTTCATGGAAATGATGAGTAACGTTGTGCTGGCATGGCAATGGCTAAAAATGGGCACTGTCGCAAAGACCCAATTGATCACAGGAAATGTTACATTTGGTACAGAGTTCTATGAGGAGAAAATTCATACCATGAAATATTTCTTTAAGTACGAACTTCCAAAAATAAATGGTCATGCGGAAACTTTAATGCATCAAGATACATTGACCATTGTTGAAGAGAATGAGAAAATATTTGCTTAACAATAAATACTAAAAATGAGTATTGAAGCTGTAATAGCCCAATTTGAAAAGACTGCAGCAAATGCAGCCCCAATTGGCGGAACAATCAAATTTGTATTAGACGGTAGCCCGGTTTTTATCGATGGTACAGGTGACGAAAACAAAGTGAGCGCTGAAGACAACGAAGCGGAAACGACCATCATCACCAGCATAGAAACACTAGGCGAACTTACCTCAGGAAATCTGAATCCTATGATGGCCGTTATGGGCGGAAAAGTAAAAATCAAAGGAAACATGGGATTGGCCATGAAATTGCAGAATTTACTTGGATAGATTCGAAGTGTCAATTTGGTGATTTGTCAATGAGGGGATAGTATTAGAAAAACTCCATTGAATTTTCAATACCATTAGAAATTGATAGACTTCATGCGATTTAAATGATAAGGGGTCATTAATAGGATATACGGGCTTGATGTATTGAGAGCCATGGCCATCATCTTTGTCATGCTGGTGCATGGGAATGTATTCTTGCCAGAACGTGTTCAGGGCATCATCAATCTGTTTACCTTTGACGGGGTTTCAATTTTCTTTGTGCTCAGTGGTTTCCTTATTGGTAGAATTATCATCAAAAATTTGTTATCTGAGGATCTTTCTTTTTCGCAATTAAGATCATTTTGGATTCGGCGTTGGTTTAGGACTTTGCCGAATTATTTTCTTGTACTTATCGTACTCACTTTCATTGCCTTTTTTGAAGCTAAAGACATCAGAGTGAGTGAGCATGGGAGCTATTTTGTATTTCTTCAAAATTTCGCATATCCTCATCCGGCATTCTTTCCTGAAGCTTGGAGTTTGAGTGTTGAAGAGTGGTTTTATCTGTTATTTCCATTATTGTTATTTGGACTGATCAAGTTGGGGATGATGAAGCCCATCAATGGATTTTTATGGCTGGCCATTTTGGTCTTTTTGTTATGTCATCTTTATCGTTATCAGCAATTGCAGCAGTACAATGTAAATTCGTTTGAGCTCTGGGATGATCATTTACGCAAGCAGGTAGCAAGTAGGTTAGACAGTATTATGGTAGGCGTAATGGCTGCATGGTTTGCTTTGAAGCGCAGCAAGTTTTGGAAAGCAAATGCCATGAAATTATTCATGGTCGGGATCACTCTATTTATTATGATGAAATGTATTGCCTTGATGGGATTGCGAGGGTATGGAGTTTACAATTGCGTATTCTCATTTACAATCACATCGTTGGGCTTTTCTGCTGCCATTTTTGTCTTCATGGAAAAAAGGGATTGATTTATAAAATGATGACAATGATCAGTTTGATT
>JAHDDD010000362.1 GCA_020629535.1 Saprospiraceae bacterium | reverse complement strand
AAGATCGATGGATAGTCATCATGGTTGTCTTCGGCGTCCTTTAAAAGCTTCTCAATTCCCAGGCCTGTGGTTACCGCAAAAAGACCAAGATGATCTTTCCCTTCTCCTTTAGGGGCAATAAAATCTGCCAATGAATGATTGGCTCTACCAGCTGCTTTTTCGCCCTGTTGCCTCAATTGAGGAAAGGACGCAAATGCTTTATCTCTCTTTTCGTTTGGATAAAGTTCGATGGTGTTATCATTGACTGTATTGGCAGGAAAAAAGGCCACAATTCCTTCAGCTTGCAATAAATCCTCCTGGACAATTTTTTCAAGCAAGTCCAAGGCATCTGAGTAAAGTTTCTGCGCCTCCTCGCCAACTATTTTATCTTCTAAAATGGCTGGGAATTTTCCTTTCAGCATCCATGTAGAGAAGAATGGTGTCCAATCAATAAAAGGGATTAATGTATCAATATCAAAGTTCTTCAATCGCTTGATACCTGTAAAAGCAGGTTTGGTGAATGAAGTTTTCTTCCAATCTATTTTGTGCTTATTTGAATTACATTCTTTTATTGACTTGAATGTCTTTTTTGTATTGCCTTGAGCATATCGTTCTCGCATAACTGAATATTCATCTTTGTATCCAGCGATGGTCGATTTGCTTTTCTTTTTACTTAATAAATTGCTAACAACAGGAACAGAACGAGAGGCATCCAAAACGTGTATAACGGGTCCGTTGTATGCGGGATCGATCTTAACAGCTGTGTGAAGTCTCGAAGTGGTTGCTCCGCCAATCAGCAATGGAGTCTTGAGATTTCTTCGTTCCATTTCTTTGGCCACATTTACCATCTCATCCAATGAAGGAGTTATCAGTCCACTGAGTCCAATGATGTCAACTTCTTGCTCCTCGGCTTGTTTAAGAATCTCATGCATAGGAACCATTACGCCAAGGTCGACAATCTCAAAGTTGTTGCAGGCAAGTACGACTGAAACGATATTTTTACCAATGTCATGCACGTCACCTTTGACTGTCGCTAACAATATTTTACCTGCAGAAGATGCCTTTTGTTTACTTTCTTCAAGATACGGAGTGAGGTATGCCACTGCTTGCTTCATCACCCTTGCACTTTTCACCACTTGAGGTAAAAACATTTTACCACTTCCAAACAAATCACCCACCGTATTCATTCCATCCATCAAAGGACCTTCGATCACTTCCAATGGTGTTGGGTATTTTTGTCTGGCTTCCTCAACATCTATATCAATGAATTCATTGATTCCTTTTACGAGGCTGTGTCTTAATCTTTCTTCCACAGGATCATTTCTCCACTCTGCTGTCTTTTGGTTTACCTCCCTTTTCTGTCCTTTCAAGCCTTCTGCAAAATCGACCAATTCTTCTTCAGCTTCCGGTCTTTTATTCAATAGTACATCTTCAACCAGATCTCTGAGATCTTTATCTATTTCTTCATAAACCTCGAGCATTCCGGGATTCACAATGGCCATATCCATGCCTGCTTTGACACCATGGTAAAGGAATACTGAATGCATGGCCTCTCTTAAAATATTGTTTCCTCTAAATGAGAAAGAAACATTGCTCACTCCTCCACTTACTTTTGCGCCCGGAAGATTTTCTTTGATCCACTTCGTTGCATTGAAGAAATCAACGGCGTTGTTTTTATGTTCATCCATTCCCGTGGCAACTGGAAAAATATTTGGATCGAAAATGATATCCGTAGGTGGAAATCCAACTTCTTGGGTCAAGATATTATATGATCGCTCACATATTTCAACCCTGCGTTCAAAACTGTCTGCTTGTCCGGTTTCGTCAAAAGCCATAACAATCACGGCAGCACCATATTTTAAAATTTCTCTGGCTTGGGATTTAAACTCTTCCTCACCTTCTTTCAGACTGATTGAATTGACTACACATTTGCCTTGTGCTACTTTGAGTCCGGTCTGAATAATCTCCCATTTTGAACTATCAATCATGAGTGGGATCCGAGCTATTTCTGGTTCGGAAGCGATGAGATTTAAAAATTCTTTCATGCTTTCCACACCATCGATGAGTCCATCATCCATATTCACATCAAGAATCTGAGCACCTCCTTCCACCTGATCTTTTGCGACGGTCAGTGCTGCTTCGTATTCTTTGTTTTTGATCAACCTGAGGAATTTCTTTGAGCCTGCCACGTTGGTACGTTCACCTACGTTCACGAGGTTTGATTCAGGTCGCACGGTCAATGCTTCTAATCCACTGAGTTGAAGAAGTCTTCCGTTTTGGTTCTTTTCCCTTGGTTTAAAATTTTGAGCCATTTCAGAAATCGCCTTGATGTGGTCTGGTGTCGATCCACAACATCCACCAACAATATTTAGCAAGCCTCTTTCGAAATAATCTTTCAGAATTTCAGCCATTTGTTCTGGGGTCTGATCATAGCCACCAAACTCATTTGGCAATCCCGCATTGGGATGCGCCGAAATCATAAATTCAGAATTATCAGATATGGCCTTTACGTAAGGCAGCAATTGTTCTGCTCCCAATGCACAGTTGAAGCCAATCGAAAACAGCGGATAGTGCGACATTGAGATAAGGAAGGCATCGGCAGTTTGACCTGAAAGGGTTCGACCACTGGCATCAGTTATCGTACCTGAAATCATAATGGGACGCACATTGCCAGAATCATCCATATATTTCTGAGCAGCGTATAAAGCTGCTTTGGCATTGAGTGTATCGAAGATGGTCTCGATTAGAAGCATGTCTGATCCTCCATCAATCAAGCCTTTGATTTGTTCATAATATGCATTATGAAGATCGTCAAAACTGACTGCTCTGTATCCAGGGTTATTTACATCTGGAGATAGTGAAGCTGTGCGATTTGTTGGACCTAAGGAACCAGCGACAAATCGAGGTCTGTCTGGCGTTTCTTTGGTCATTTTTACTGCCTCAGCTTTGGCAATTCTTGCAGCTTCAAAATTCAGCTCATACACCAAATCTGTCATGTCATAATCCTCCATGGAAATGGCATTGGCATTGAATGTATTTGTCTCCAGAATATCCGCTCCTGCTTCAAGATATTCGCGATGAATCGCGGCAATGGCATCAGGTTTGGTCAGGACCAACAGGTCGTTGTTTCCTTTGAGTGAAGTGTGGAAGTCTTTGAATCTTTCACCTCGATAATCTTCCTCCTCGAGTTTCAATCTTTGTATCATGGTACCCATAGCACCGTCTAATACAAGGATGCGTTCTTTAGCTAATTCTTGTATACTCATATGACATTTTTATGCTCATACAAGAAAGATTAGAAAGAAAACTAAAAATGAAAATTTGCATTTTTATCTTCCCCTTTCGGGCAGGAATTGGCACCATACAAGCGCTGGTTGCCAAGGTTTCATCGGGCCTGTCCCTCCACCTTTCTTGATAAAGCTTTCGCAAATATCTAATATTCATTATTTAAAATCAAAATATTCTGCAAAAGTTTTTCATACATTTAAAATGATCGAGTTGATACTTCTATTGAATTTGGCTTTGAAAACTTTGTAATTATATTTTATCTATCTTTGTAGTAACCTACCTAGCAAACCTAATTTATCTCCTCCCATTAGATTGGCGATGATTATGTATCACCTGATAGAATTGTCAGGCAGTGAAGATGATTTTTGTGGCTAGCGTGAAAATTATAAAAATGAAGTTTAAAGATTTAAAGCTCATTGCTTCCATCCAAGAAGCAATCGACAAAAAGGGTTATGAAGAACCCACCCCTATTCAAAGAGATGCCATTCCACAAATACTTGAAAGAAAAGATATTCTTGGAATTGCCCAGACGGGTACCGGAAAAACCGCAGCTTTTGCGATTCCAATTATTCAATTGATCCATAAATTTGACAAACAGAAGGAAAAGAAAAGATACCTACGTGCGTTGATACTCACTCCAACGAGAGAGTTGGCCATTCAAATTGATGAAAATATTCGGGCATACAATAAATACACAAACTTGTATCATGCCGTAATCTTTGGTGGAGTAAAACCACACAAACAAATTAAAGAATTGAATAAAGGGGTGCAGATACTTGTGGCTACACCCGGAAGATTATTGGATTTTGTAAATCAAGGAATCATTGATTTGGATGATATAAAAATCTTTGTTTTGGACGAAGCAGATCGAATGCTTGACATGGGATTCATTCATGATATCAAAAGGTTGTTAAAAATTCTTCCTAAGAAAAGACAAACACTCTTCTTTTCGGCCACCAT
>JAHDDD010000361.1 GCA_020629535.1 Saprospiraceae bacterium | reverse complement strand
GAAGCATAGTAATATCCATTCGTGTTAAATATTAAAGTTTTGAATTTTTTTAGCCATTGTATTTATGACAAGTCCTCGCATTTTTGTAGTACCATTGTATCGCAACAAAAGATGGGTTCCATCCAATTGAATGACTTCTATTGAGGGAGCATTGATTGGCACTTCGACATCTAATAATCGCTCACAATATGTTTCGTCAGGATCTAATTCCAAATATTCAATAGGATCCAGTATTCTATTTTCAAATGCTGAGAATGATTCAGGGATTCGTCGTATCCTAAAAGTAAAATTATCATTCTGATTCAGGACCGTACCTTGAGGTACTCTGAATCCATTTCGATAGGGCGTTTTGTAAAGCCAAACTACTTCTTCATCTGGTGTCAATTCCAAAGATATGCCATTGCGACCTGAGCAAATCAGCTTATTGTCATTTGGCAAAATCTGAACACTACTGAGTCCGCTACTGTTTATCAAACCGGCGGTTTCAGATGACCATTCATAGTAAAAATCTAAAGGCAAAAAAGTCTCTTCTTCAGACTGTAAATAACGGTTTGAAACCGGATCAAATGTTGGTTCAATCATGCCTATGTAGGAAAATCCTTCCTCCTTCTGATTATTGAAAATGGAGATTTTTCCAAAGTCTGGATTTGACTCATCCAAATAATCCAATGCCCACAAAGCATCATGTTGAAAGAACAATTTTTGATCTTCTTCATCACCTTGATGATAGGTCATTGGGTTACCCCAACGCCAGAGCAAATCTCCACCCATGCCTGAATTACCACCTGAAGAACCGCTGGCTTCTTCCGTTGTGGTAGAATGATCAATGATCCAAATTTCATTGAAGGTAGGAACATTGATCATGATTTGGTCAAGCTCTGGATGATAATCAATGCTATTGACATGCATCCAATCTGCAAATCCTTGATTGTTCTCCCAATTTATATCGATCCGTTCAGGGTGGTCCGCCACAATCCCATAATTTGGCTTATCTGGATCTCTGTCCTGAATTAAATGATCCCAGGCCTTCCATTCCCAAATAATGCTATCGGCAGACGGATCGTATTCAATGATTTTGTCGGGTGAAAAAGCTTCTTGGGTAAAAAGCAAAGAATCTCTGCCTTGATCAATTGCCTCATCCAACGAATAATGATCCCACGAAATAATCAATATGGTCCCATATGGTGTAGGCTCAAAATCGTGATGAAGTCTGCTATTTTCTGGATTTTCAAATGTCCATTTGAGTTCATTCTCCCAACTGCGGCATTCGATGTTGTAAGTACCAGAATCTTCCCAAATGAATGCAGGTCCCTCATCCTTTCTCAATGTCCTGATCAAATCCCCATTTTCGAGAAGGTAGGCTGTGTTGTTGTTTCTCCAACCTTCTGGTCCTTCCCACATATGGACGATTTCACCACAAGTATTCAAAAGAAAAACATCAGATTGGTAATGAGGATATATGATATTGTATCCCTCAGAATATTTTTCAGCCGAGGTATAACTCAGAACACCAACTGTATTCTGCCCAATTAAAAGAGATGCATTGAAGATCAGTAAACAACATATAGGTAGAAGTGTGCGAAAAGCCATATTTAAATATAATGAATGAGCCATAATATATTCCTACAAAAACAGGCCAAGTCGCGTTGGACCAATAACAATCTAAACCTCCGAATTTGATTGTTTTATCACGTCTTTTCAAAAGATTACTGCATCCAATAAATATCAGGTCAATTGGATTTTAAATGAAGTTTTTTTTTCTTAAGTTTGCCTTAATTAGATTTAATCTAAATAAAAATAAGCTGAGTTTGAAGAAGTCGATCATCGGGATATTTATGTGTTTTTTCCTTCTTTCATGTGACAGAAATGAACCAGGGGACAACCAGCCTATGCCAGTAATGATCGATGTTCCAGACACTTACAGCTTTACTCGAAATGGTCAAACTACGGTCGCTTTCCCAGGTCAAAAGACGCGCATCGATATGGCCAATGAACTGGTGAATGCCATGTCAAATCCTGCCTTTCCTCGTGAAGCACTCGTTCAGATGTATACAAACATGGACGCAGAAGGCGGAGATGTCGATCCCTTCCAAAATGCTGATTTGAATCTTTCTGAAAAAAGCATCAAATCAAAGGTTGCCGCTTCGAGAGATTTCTTTTTCACAAACACAGCTGAGTCATCGGAAATCAAGACCCAAATCGAAGATTGGATTGTCGAACAAGCTGAAACCGTTTTCCCCAATGCCACACAATTTGCGACGGCTGGAGAAGCTGGCCAAATCAAAGACGGCACCACTACCCGCTATCTCAATGCCCATGGTCTTGAGCTGAAAGAGGTCGTAAAAAATGCGCTGGCTGGTGCATTGATGGCTGACCAAATGGTCAATAATTATCTCAGCCCTGCCATTCTCGACGAAGCAAACAATGAAGAAGAAAACAATCAAGAGATTCTGACGGACGGAGAGAATTACACGACCATGGAGCATAAGTGGGATGAAGCCTATGGTTATCTTTTTGCTGACTCAGCAAATACATCCGATCCGTTAGAGGCATTGTATGATGCAGATTATTCTTTCCTACACTATATGACAGCGCGAGTAAATGAAGACAACGACTTTAGCAATATGGCACCCGATATTTTTGACGCCTTTGCATTGGGTCGAGCAGCCATCGTAGAAAACGAATATGAGATAAGAGATCAGCAAGCGGAAATCATCAAATTAAAAATAGCACGCATCTACGCTGTAGAAACTGTGCACCAATTGCAACAAGGGATTCTGGCTTTACAAGAAGGAAACGATGCAAATGCATATCACCATATTTCTCAAGCCTACGGTCTCATTTATGGTTTGCGATTCTTAAGAAAGCCTAACACGCCTGATCCCTATTTTACGAACAATCAACTATCCGTTTTTCTCAGTCATTTTACAGATGATCTTGGAGTCTGGGGAATGACCACAGAAACACTCGAACAACTTTCAAGCAACATAGCCATCAAATTCAATTTTACGCCCCAACAAGCTATAGAATAAATGAACCCAATTATCAGAATATCAGTTTCTCTCTTCTTGGTAACATTCCTATTTACCATCACATCATGTGTTGACGATCCTTCGGTTGATGGAAATGAGAATGAAGCTTTTGACCGCAAAGCCATGCTTGAATTTTGGTCTGATGAAATGATTGGACCCTCTTATGAAAATTACTTAGCTGAAGTCAATCAATTGGTGGATGCAAAAAATAACTTCATTGCCGATCCAGATCTAGCAAGCTACGAAGCACTAACCAATCAATGGTTTGAATCTTACAAGTCATGGCAGCAAGTTTCGTTCATCGAAATCGGTAAGGCCGAAGAGTTGGGTTTGCGAAATTTTACCAACATCTATCCTACTGACGAAAACAAAATTTTGGCATTCATCGAGACCGGAGAGTACGATCTTGATATGCCTTCAAATTCAGATTGCCAAGGATTCCCAGCATTGGACTTTCTGCTTTTTGGCTTGGGTGAAGGAGATTCTGATTGGGAAATTTTGAGTGAAGAAAAATATACAAATTACCTCAACGATATTGTAGAAAGATTGGCTTTGCATGCAGAAATCGTTGTTGACCATTGGACCACAGATTTCAATAAGACTTTCGTTGCCAATGCAGGTTCATCAGCCACTGCTTCTGTTGACAAATTGATCAACGATTACGTTTTTTACTTTGAAAAATTTCTTCGCGCAGGAAAGATTGGAATCCCTGCTGGCGTTTTCTCCGGCTCAACTTTAGCACACAATGTCGAAGCAAGAAATGCGAAGATTTATTCAAAAGCATTTTTCTTTGAAGCACTCAATACATGCAAGAAATTTTACTCAGGTCAATCTTTTGACGAATCGAAAACGGGACCTGGGCTCAGCGAATACATCCTTACCGTAAACCCTTCTTCTTCCAATCCATTGGATGAAAGTATCATGGATGCTTTTGATCAAATCGAGGAAAAAGCAGCACTTCTTGAAGACGACTTTGCTCTTCAAATAGAATCTGACAACATGCGGATGCTTGAGACCTATGATGAAATCCAAAAGTTACTCGTTTTATTCAAAGTAGATATGATGCAGGCGCTCAACATACACATCGATTACGTTGATGCTGATGGCGATTGATCTTACACATAGCCTACAAACTTATCTAAGAAAAACTAGCAAGGCTGCCCCATTGGCAGTCTTTCGTATTTTATTTGGGTTGATCATGC
>JAHDDD010000360.1 GCA_020629535.1 Saprospiraceae bacterium | reverse complement strand
ATTTCCTCATCTTCAAATTTACAAGGACTTCGGTTTTCCATTTCACCAAACCCCACTTCAGATTTTCTCAATGTGAACATCCATGAAACTGATTGGACAAAAGGTACAGTCGACATTCTCCATCTGAGTGGTCGAACTCTGGTTTCACAGACTTTGAATAGTGTGAATGATGAAGTGAATGTTCATGGTCTGGACAACGGAATTTATTTGGTTGTCGTGACCGATGATGATGGGCATCAATCAAGTCAATTGATGAGTATTATCAAATAATAATGGGTCGCTAGTACTTTGTTAAGATTGATATTTGTAGAAGTAATCAAAAACTTGCTCAGTATAAAATGAGGGATGCCATACCGATATGGTCCCGATAAATCAGGATAAATTAGGTATGGGAGCCAGCCATATGATGTGATAAAAAAATTACAAGACGGGTGCTCGATAAAAAACACAAAGGTCATATTTCATGACCTTTGTGTTTTTACTCAACTCCATCTCCAAGATAGTCAATGCATCCCCTTAAAGTATTTCAGCTTCGGCAAGAATCTTTCTTGCCTTTTCTTCATCACTTTTTGGCACAATGATTTGAATTTCACCAAATAGTTGGGCATGCGCAGAATCCATCTTGTCTATTTTATGAGCATCAATGCCTGCTTCCTTTAAAAGATGCATGGCCGTCATTACCTTTATTTGAGACACCGAAAAAAACACTGTTTCATTTTCCATAACCTTGTTTAGTTAATTAACACCAAAATAGACACATTTAGTTCTACCTTCATCAGAAAGGAACGATGCAAATAGGAAAACCCACCTGATACGAAAAACTTCCTTCCCTTTTCTCCATTTGCAAATACATTATATACTTTTGTTATCATCGAAAAAAGCATGAAAACAATGACACTAAAACAATTGATCAAACTTGAGAACAAAGCCACAGAAATTTGGGTCATCAGCCCATCTCTTCATTACGATCTTGACAATAAAGATTTCACTGAGATGGTCAGCGTAAATTTGGGTGAAAAAACAAAGTACCGTTACATCGTTCCAGCAACAAGAGAGATTTCTTCAAACTTAAAAAAGTATCAAAAGAAATATAATCTAACCAATGAAGAAGTTGATAATAATTTCTTGCTGATACAGGCTTCAGATTTTTTACCTTTCGTAACTGAATCTGCCATCTATAACCCTGGTTCAGATTGTATCGCTTGTTGTGCACCTGCAATGGAAAACAGCAATGATGTAATTAAATACAACAAGGAAACCTCAAGAGAAATGGCAAAAAATTTCAAAGCCATCTGGAAAAAATACAAGCGAAGAAATCCTTAGTAGGCATTCAAAATAAAAACAAAAAAAAGAGGCTATCTCATTCGAGACAGCCTCTTTTTCATTCTAACTAAAATAATTACTAATCTTTACAAATCACCTCTCCGTCATCTCTGACGTAATGTGATTTTGTTGCGTTTTCATTGCTGTTATTATTTCCGGGCATAATCCTTATCTCGTGAAATTCATCTGCTCCCTTATAATTATAAGCAGTAAATTCTTGATTTTGAATCCCTGGAATTTCAGAAGACCATATTGGATCAATATCCTCATCTGCCACCGATCTTACTTCATAAAGTAGATTGTAGTCCAGTCCAATTACCAATTGGAATGCTTCCATGGTCTCGGCATTTGCAATATCAACTCTGATTACCAAAGTATCGACGATACAGAAGTCACTTGAATCTAAGTCTGTTCTTTCATATCCCGGATAATTATCAATGATGAGTTCAACTGCTGCTGTATCAATGGCAAATTCTTCATCTTCTTCTCCACCGCCTCCATTGTTTTCTTCATCCTCTTCTTCTTCAAAAGGATCACCATTGAAGTTGACAACTTTGATGACCGGTGATAAAATAAAATCACCATTACCGATTTGTCTTACTGATTCTTCTGCATCAAAATCAAGAAGAATATCTACCATGTCCAAACCATCGATTGGTCTGTTGACTTTGATTTTCAAACCTGATTGTGAGCCTGAAGGAATGGTAAGTGGATATTCTACTCCATCTTCAACAACCGTGTTATTGTCTCCCAATACCAATCTTATCTCTTTGAGAAATTCGCCATCAATCGTATCGAGAGCGATCAAAGTATCGATTCCATTTTGCAACTTCAGTAAATCATATATACCTGCAAAGTCTTCATTCACATAAACCGTATCATCTATGAAATACCCAACTGCCAACAGATCAATATTCACTTCATCAAGAGCGATAGGGGCATCTGTCAATCTTAAAGAAATAACTGAACCTTGCTCCGCAATTTCGTCGGGTGGAGTAATCACTTGTATTCCTTCTTCCTCAACAAGAGGCTGCTCTTCTGTACAGGCCACAAACAAGGTAGCCAACAGGGCAATAAGGAATAAAAATAAGTATTGTCTCATTTTTCTAATTTTTGGAAATTCTGATCATTAACTATGGGGATAACGCTACATAACCAGAATTAGAGGCGTGTTTCCATTTAATCTTACTGCAAAATACGCATTATTACAGATATAAAAAACAAAAGAGAGCCCCTGTAAACAAAGGCTCTCCTATATATTTGTGTCTTTCTGGTCGTCTATTTACCTCTTCTGGTCAACATTTGGTCAACACCAGATGTAAACTCCTCGGCGGTTTTCGTATAACCTGTCTTACCATACGCACTAATATTGAATTTACCAGTTTCGTCTTTTTCAAGATCAAAAACCCATACTGTTGGGAATCCGGTAACTCTAAATGCGTTCTTTAAACCAGTGTTTTGTTGTCTTATTTCTGTAGGAATGTCTTTTCTTCTCGGGAAATCCAGTTCGAGCAAAACGACATTTTGGTCTGCCCATTTTTGAAATGAATCTTTAACGAAGACGCTGGCAGTCAATCTCTTACACCATCCACACCAGTCACTTCCTGTGAAATTTGCAAGGATAGGTTTTCCGGTTCTCTTTGATTCTTCATAAGCTTCTTCCACATTGATAAGCCATCCATCATTTTCGGCTTTGTAAGCTTCTTGAGCATTTACATTCAATGATCCGAATAAAAAGAATGCCATTGCTATTAAAAAGTGATTCATTTTAGTGCTGTATTTATTGTTACTCTGCATTTCCTGTAGTTGTAAATCAAAAACAATGCAAATATGTGCTTATTATCGCATTAGAAATGTTTCTGAAAGGTTAAAAGTTCTTTTGTTTAGAAAGATTTAAGGTCTTTTATGGTCATGAGTAAATGTTGGCTTCAAGACAATTGGCTTGGCCCAATTAAATGTATAATTTGCAAACAAAACCATTGACTTTGAAACAGGCATATATAATTGACGGTCTTCGTACAGCTTTCGGTAAATTCAGAGGAACACTTTCTTCCATTCGAACAGATGATTTACTAGCACACGTGATCAAAAATTTGATCGAGAATAATCCATCCATACCAAAAGAAAAATATGATGATGTCATCATCGGATGCGCCAATCAAGCTGGTGAAGACAACCGTAACATCGCGAGAATGAGTTTACTTCTTGCTGGCCTTCCATGGTCTGTACCGGGAGAAACGATCAACAGATTATGCTCCTCAGGCATGTCATCAATAGTCCATGCCAACAGAGCCATCAAAGCTGGCGATGGAGATATTTTCATCAGCGGAGGAATCGAACATATGACCAGAGGACCATTGGTGATGTCTAAATCTGCAAAACCATTTGGAGGAGATTCCAAAGTGTATGATTCAAGTTTTGGCTGGCGGTTTGTCAATGCAAAAATGGATAAAATGTATGGCACTGAAGCCATGGGCAACACTGCTGAAAATCTCGCGGAGATGTTCTCAATTGCAAGAGAAGATCAGGACAAATTTGCTCTGTGGTCTCAACAAAAAGCATCTGCTGCACAATCCAAAGGTCGACTTGCCAAAGAAATTGTGGCCATCGAAATTCCAAGAAGAAAACAAGATCCTCTGATTTTTGATAAGGATGAATTTATCAGACACGATACAAGCATTGAAGCCTTGTCAAAACTAAGAACTGTTTTTAAAGAAAATGGGTCTGTCACTGCAGGCAATGCTAGTGGACTGAATGACGGCGCGGCGGCAACGATCGTCGCTTCTGAAGAAGCTGTAGAAAAATATAATTTAAAACCATTGGCAAGAATCGTCAGTTCTGCCGTCGTCGGTGTCGAACCGCGCATCATGGGCATCGGACCGGTCTATGCCACACAGAAAGCACTACAAAAAGCTGATCTAAGTCT
>JAHDDD010000359.1 GCA_020629535.1 Saprospiraceae bacterium | reverse complement strand
GACTAACAGGAATAAATTTGCTTTTTGAGTTAGTTGTTCCACTTGATTTAGCAAGCGCTTGTTCTCTGTTCTTATGACCTGTGTAATCTCTTTTACCTTTTCAGGATTATTTAAAATTTTTGGATTTTCAATGTTGGCCAAAGCAAAATTAATGGTAGCAATAGGCGTCTTAAATTCATGGGTCATATTATTGACAAAATCTGTTTTATGCCTGGCCAATGCTCTTTCCTTTTCTAAGTATTTTCCAAGAAAAGTCAATGAGAGTGTCAAAATAAGAAATGAAAAAATAGACAAGAAAATTGGTAATTTAATTTCATTGACAATCAGCCAAAATTGATCAGGGAAATAAACTACCAAACTTATTTGATCATCAAGATTCCTGGCAAATTTGGACTCTGACAATCCAACAATATCTGCACCTTCATTCGTGTGCAGCCATCGATCTGGATTCTTCAAAATTCCAAAATCATAATCACCTTTGATGTTTTGTTCAAGCAAGGACTTTTTCAAAAAGCTATCAAACAATGGAACACGTTCTTCCTGAATAGCCATCATCGCTGAGCAGGTATCACAGACTTGAACCAATCTTACAACGTAGTATTCATTGATGTCTCCACGCTCACTTTTGGTTTCCAATAACTGGTTGAAAAATTTCTTGAATTGTTCTTCTCTTTTATCAGGCAATTCTGTGTCACCCTCCCATTCTGTTAAAGGATAATTTTGAACCGTCTGATTTGTTATTACTACTACAGAGGAATCAAGATTTGTATATTGTGACCTAAAGGTGGAGCTGTCATTTCGGTCAGATGTATGCTCGAGTGGATTCATGATTTTATCTACCGTCGCATTCAACGCTTTTTCAACTCTTTCTTTAAATTTTCCTTCCTCAAATTCCTTCAATGACCGAAAGTAGCCCGAGAATAAATATCCTACGGCCATTCCCGAAATCAGGAGAATAATACTCAGTCCGTGTTTCTGAATGAAACCCATATTTCAAAGGTAAACGAATCCTCAATTACAATCAGAAGTTTAAGCATCCCATAATTCAATTTTAGTTTTGTTTTAGAATTACACATTGACTATCAACAAGTTAACTTATCTACGCTCTCGTTTTTAAGTTTGATTTAATCTTCTTTCATTTTTAATTTATCAAAAACACCAATGTTCCAATCTACATTTGAACTATCAATTATTCAATAAAAACAACCATTGTATTATGAAACATTTAAATCATTTAAAGCCTTTTGCCACGCTATTGATGTTCTCTTTTATTGCAAACATCTTAACCGCTCAAAAAATAGCGATCAATTCAGTAGACGACCTTCCTAAGAGAACGTATACGATCGAAGAGGCCCAGTACCTAGATGTATTAAACAACAAAACTTTAATGCAAACTCTATCAACGGATCTTGAAGCCAATCTTCTCACAGACCTTGATAAATATGATATCACAGATCCATCGACATTGAAAAACTATTACAACACTTTGAGAAGATTGGCTATGAGAGCTGAGAATTATGACAAAGCTTTGAGCTTCATTCCTAAAATCAAAGAACTGTGTGATAAAGAGTCTGAAAAAATTCTAACCGGTGTAGGTACAATCGCCAAAGTAGACGCCATTCGAAGCACAGGTCAAAAAGATGGACCGGAATTTCAAGAAGCTTATACTAAAAATTTACGATCTGCCTATGGTTCGTTGCCCTATGAAATTGTCGAAGAAAGACTTCTTCAGATGAAAGCGAGCATGGAGTATATATCAACAGATTTAATCACTGGTTCTATCAATACTCAGTTACAACCAATGATTGACAATCTTGAAGGTGAATGGGATGAAGCGTTTATAGCTTCTGCTTTTGAATATGAAAATATGCTAGAGAACGTCATTCCAAATAAAGACATTCTGTTGACTGTTATCACTGAAGTTGTAGAAAAAAATTCAGCGAACAAAAAGGAGAAAGTCAACATCTGGACAGAAAGAAACATTGACTTTCCAAGAGAATCTGCAGAACAATTGAACGAAACTGTTATTGCAGTTTGGGATACTGGTGTAGATATGAATGTCTTCGACGCATCCAACGTATTCACCAATAACTCAACCAATGCCAACGGTATTTACTTTGACAAAGAAGGCTATCAATCAGACAGTCCTTTATTCTCATCTATCGAGGTTACAACTGAGATTTCACAGCTAGAAGATTTGACAGAAGGGAGCTATGACATGCGCATCAATGCTCAAACTGAAAAAGCAGAAGCATTCAAGAAATACATGCAACAGCTTAAGGAAGAGGACATGAAAGTGTTTTTCGAAGACATCACTTGGTTCGGAACCTATTCACATGGAACACATGTTGCAGGAATTGCTCAGGCTGGAAATCCTGGCGCTAAAATTCTAAATGCTCGTCTTGAATATGCAACAACTACTGTTCCTGAACCACCTACTTTGGAAAAATCAAAAAGATGGGCCAACATGTACACGGAAACCGTTGATTATTTTAAAAACAATGGTGTAAAAGTAGTGAACATGAGTTGGAGATATGGCAAGGAAGGGTACGAAAAGGTTTTGATGGTCAATGGCATTGGCGA
This sequence comes from Saprospiraceae bacterium, assembly GCA_020629535.1. Classification (GTDB taxonomy): domain Bacteria; phylum Bacteroidota; class Bacteroidia; order Chitinophagales; family Saprospiraceae; genus JAHDBF01. The sequence continues at coordinate 1,669 of JAHDDD010000359.1, read as the reverse complement.
AAATCAGGAAGAAAGAGAAAAACTGGCTGCAGATTGTTTCAACATGGAGCGTGACGCATTGTACAGTGCCATTAAAAATGCACCTGAAATTCTGTTTGTTTGTGGATCTGGAAATGAAAACAACAACGTAGATTTTGCAGAGTACATTCCAGCCGGTTTCGATCTCCCGAATCTAATCACTATCGGTGCTGTTGATATGGAAGGTAAGAAAGCAAGCTTCACGACAGTCGGAGGATCTGTTGATTTCTACGCCAACGGTCACAGAATTGAAAGTTTTATTCCAGGTGGAAAAAGACTAAAATTTTCTGGCACTTCCATGGCCTCACCCCAGGTAGCCAATCTTGCTGGCAAATTGCTTTCACTTAATCCGGAACTTAAACCACAGGATATTATAGATTACATTGAAGCCGGTTCAGAAATGACACTTGAGGAAGTTAAATTGATCAATCCGAAGAAATCAGTGGAAGCACTGGTGTCAAAGATGATGAAAGACGAAGGTCATGAATAGCAAGTGGCATGGATTTGGGCTGATCATCTTCATCTCATTCATACTTAGCTATATGAGTCATGAGGAATATGCATGGAAACCTTGTAACACACACGCAAGTATGATTGACAAAGACGATCAAACCGTGCTTATGTTGCACGAAGATGCTTTGCTCAACAAAGATTACAAAGTGCTAGCTTATTTTAAAAAAGACAGCCTATTTAACCATAGAGATCAATTGCTGGCATTCATTGAAAATGAAAACATATACACTCGAACCGGAAAGCTTCTAGGCACCATTGAAGAGAGGCTGATAGTAGATTCGAATGGGAACACACCTTTTAAAGTAAAAGGGGAGTCAAAAGAAGATCGATTGAAAGTCGCCACAGGTTATTTTCTCTTTAGGTAAAGTAAACTTTTGCTGGTTAAAGTGATTGGCACTCCTTGAAAGGTCATTCTAAATAGGCAAAGCTCCAAAAGAAAATCATGGTTCATGAACACTTGTTTCATGAACCATGATTTTCTTTTAGCTAATTTCTTAGCCAATATTTTTTCTATAAATATGTTACTCTTTGCTTACTACACCCGGCCTTTTAATAGAGTATTTTGGTCGAAAAGTGAACACACACAAAGCTCTCAAAAAAGCAAGGTCATTTTGAGCGAAATAATTTCATCTTTAATGAAATTATAAGTCGAAAAACGCAATAGTTAGTACCTTTTTAATTTCTAGCAGGTCGAGAAATCTATAAGAATTGATTATACTTCTTTTAATTTATTCATTTCAGTGCGATGAGCCATCATCTCCACAAGAACTAAAAAGTAAAAGTAACAGGCTGAATACCGAAATTCTGCAATAAAAGAATCCGCTTTTCATAATGCTTTGCTTTAGAAGTCATAGGTAAACCCTATTAACAACTATCTATATAGACAAATTGAATTTACAAATGGTTGGTGGAAATGAAAGAAAAAGTCGAACAGAGAAATTTTTTAATTGTCGATGGATAAAAAGAAGAGTCTCATCTGAAAGTTAGGCCTTTTCTCGTATTTATCTTCTACATTCAAATTTATTTGGACTATTTCCATTCAACAAAAACGGAAGCTTATCCAATATAATTTCACAATTGTCTAATTAGGTACAAATCCAACAATAGCATGACCTAAAATTTAGTTTAATAATCTCTA
>JAHDDD010000358.1 GCA_020629535.1 Saprospiraceae bacterium | reverse complement strand
ATAATGTGTAAGCCGTGTCTTTTGTTAAAGTGAGTAGCCATTTTAGCATCAATCCTCTCTGCCCCATTTATCTTGAGAATGCAGCCGTTTTGAAAACTTTTTTTCTGTATTTTAGACACAAATGAGCTTACGATGAGAATATTGGCTACCCTTTCCATCATTTTTACTTTACAGCTTTGTCTCAATGCTCAAGATGTCATGATGCAGGGTTGGTATTGGGATTACCCAAAAACTTGCAATGGTTTCAATTGGGCAGATACATTGACCTCGAAGTTGCCAGAATTATCTACTGCTGGAATCACCCATTTGTGGCTTCCTCCAGCATCGAGAGCAAGCTTTGGCGATTGTAGTAATGGTTACGATCCTCAAGACTTGTATGATCTTGGTGAGTTTGGATTGGGTCCAACCGGTTTTGGCTCCAGACCTCAGGTGGATGCATTGATTACGAATGCAAGTGGCTTAGGAATGGATATTGTAGCAGACGTCGTATACAACCACCGTGATGGTGGCGATCCAGAACCTAATCCAGCTGTCAAAGACTACATCACCATCCACTATGATGCAAGCAAAAGTGCGTTTCCTTCTGATAGGTTTAGATGTGTTCTACCATTAGGAGGCAGCTCTGGGAATGATGCTGGAGATTATTATTTCAAAATAAGTTCAAAAAGCCAAGATCCGAAATTCTACAATAAGCCTTACACCTTTTTAGCCGAAACAAGTATTGTTGGTTTTCAAGGATTGCCAGCCCTTTCAGAAAGTGAACCTAATGGTGGAGGTGACTGCTCGCAACCATTCAATACTGTACCACTTGGAGTGGACATGGATGCCAATATCGATGCCACTGGATGTCTGACAGATGAATTTAAAATTACTATCGGAGCAGGAGATTTCAATGCTGCAGGAGACGAACTGATTATATACCTCACCAACCCAAATGGTGATTACTCCGATCATAGAATATACGGTATTTGGAATGCAAGTGCTGGACAAGATGTGGTAACTCAATTGGTGTATGAGACGTACACAGATTTCACCAATATGCCAAGCGGACAAGGAGGGATGAACTACACAAATTTTAAACCCAATTATACAACTTCTCCTGCGAGCAGTACAGCATTGGCAGGTGATTGGGATTGGTTATGGTTCTTTTATGACTATGATCAATATGTACCTGACACCAGAACCAAGCTATTTGACTGGACAAAGTGGTTGTGGACTGATCCTGGATTTAGAGGATTTAGGATGGACGCTGTTAAACATTTTGACCCTTCATTTATTGGTGACTTAATGGATGAATTGCATGATGTTGGATATGATCCCGGTATGGTCGTAGGTGAAGTCTTTGACGGCAATGAATTTGTGCTTCAAAATTGGTTGAATGGAGTTCGTGCATCTATGGATGCAGATACTGATGCTGCTATTAAAGTGAAGGTTTTTGATTTTGCTGTGAGAGAAGCACTGAAAAATTCTTGTGACCTTTTTGGTTATGATGTTAGAAATGTATTCAATCGAGGAATCGTTGATGGAGCAGGAGATAGCGGCTTTCATTCGGTTACTTTCGTAAACAATCATGATTTTAGAGGACCGGGTGAGCCTATTCAAAATGACGCTATGCTTGGATACGCTTACATCCTCACCAACAATCAGATAGGAGTACCTTGTATTTTTTATCCCGATTATTACGGGGCAAGCATACCCAACAGTCCTACACAAAACCTGCAATCAGACATTGATCAACTTATCGCCATACACCAGGATTATATTTTTGGTTCGACTTCGGTAGATTATTTATCTCGGTTCAGTACGCCATATAGCGCAAGTTATTCTTCAGGTTATCCAAATACTACTTTGATGTATCAATTGTCTGGAGGCATTGGTGGAAAGGAAGTGATTGTGGTAATTAATTTTGCTGGTGAAGATTTGATTCTTTCGCATGAAGTCAATGCTGTATTACCTATAGGTGAAACGATGACAGAACTCACTGGGAATGCCTACAATTCACAAACGACCATAAACCCTGGTAACACGATGGATATCAGCTTACCAGCAAGAAGCTACGGTGTTTGGGTCAATGGTGGATGCTTACAAGATCTTACCTTGGATCAGCTTCCTGTTAGCCAAGGTACGTACGAAGTCATTGATTACATCAATTCAAGTGGCACCATTGCCAATGGAACACAAGTCAATTATCGTGGAGGAAATGAAATTAATTTGTTAGATGGGTTTGAAACTTTTCTAGGCAGTATCTTTTGTGCGGATATTAATCCTTGTACACCATAAATTAAAGATAGACCATTTCAACCTAAGTAATTTTGACTTAAATATTGTTAATATTTCGAGAATTTTGAAGCACCTTATTAATTTTCGGGTTTCAATAATTAAACATTAAAACCTGATAGAAAATGATAAGAAAACTTGCATCTATTGTACTTGGGCTTTTATTTATTACCTCAAGTATCAATGCTCAAGAGCAGTACAAAGTCAAAATCTCAACGCAATTTGGAGACATGGTGGCCGTGTTGTACAATGAGACTCCGTTGCACAGAGATAATTTCATTCAAAAAGTCAAAGAAGGATTTTACAATGGCACTTTGTTTCATAGAGTGATCCCAAGTTTTATGGCACAGGGTGGCGATCCAAATTCGAAATCAGCTGCAGCGAATCAAGCTTTAGGTGCTGACGACTGTGGAACGATTACAGCTGAAATAAACAGAAAATATTTTCACAAGAAAGGAGCATTGGCTGCGGCACGTCTACCTGATGGCGCAAACCCAAAGAAGAATTCAAGTGCATGTCAGTTTTACATAGTACAAGGATATAAGCACAGCGATGCTCAATTGAATCAGATGGAATCAGGAAACTACAAATTCCCCGACGTAAACAGAGCTTACTATAAGGTCAAAGGTGGTTACCCAATGTTGGATATGAATTATACCATCTTTGGAGAAATCATTGAAGGCCTAGATGTATTGGATTTGATTCATGCAATGCCTACTGGAGCAAAAGTGCAGGACAGACCCAACACCGACATTCCAATGACAATCACAATGATGAAATAATTATTGAACAAACTTCATGGAGTTCACCATAAACTCCAATTGTTGCATTCTGTCTCTTTTGTTTTTACCAGGAGCAGTGAGGAAAGCAAGGACGTTGATAACTTCGTTCTTGCTTTCGTTTAATAGAGCATAGCCAAAGAATGGCCCCGCTATGAAATCTTGCGTCATTTCCCATGTTCCTCTCAATTCTTTCACGAAAGCACCATCTATTTCTCGAGTGTAATCAAATATAGGAAGGTCTTCATCATTGATAATGAATTTTGAACCTTCAGTATCAGTTAACACATATCGTATTCCAAAATCATTGATCCAATCTTTAATAGCGGCATCTGTTAACTGGCTTTTGTTTGTGTAACTCGATTTATCAAAAACAAGATTCAGTGTATATTCCGCATCATCTTTTCTAAACCAAACAAGCCGTTCATCCTCTATTTCCACATTTGAATAATCTGTTGGTAATTTAAGATCAATGGCATATCTCTCTTTTAGCAACTTCGTGTTTTCGGTATGAACGGGGTTTGCATACGTCGCTTGTTCTAGTTGTTTACTATCATGTTCATTAACTCGAGTGGCGATGGTAGAAAATGATTTTTGAATGGTTTGATTTAATTTGTCATGACCATTGGCAAACAAGTAAAAAAGAACTTGACCTTTCGCCCATTTATCTTTTCCAATTGAAGTGTTGAATGTCATGTCTTCTTTGGTTCGCTCATAATTTGCTCTGCCCAAATCACTTGCGACCATTTGTGTACCTTGAGAATCTGTATCATTAAGATCTGCCAGAAAGACGTATGTACGTAATTCCTTTCTCAATGGTTCCAGCTTTAATTGTTCAGGAGTGAAATGGCGAATATCAAAAATCGGTTCGGGTGTCGGCATAATTGGATATGCTGAACCGAAATAATACTTAAATGTGTCACCAACAGCACCTTCCCACAAATCTTTATCAGCGATAACCACTATTTCATTCATCTTTCCAAGTGCCGCAGGTTTTGGACCTGTGACATGTGCAGGCATACTTGAGCTACATGCACAAATAAGGAAACCCATTAAAAAGAGGGAGATAAGTAGTATGAATACATTGTTTCGCATCATGGACCTTGCATATATAAGATATGATGCAAGTTTGGAAAGATTTGACGTATATACAAGTTGTTCAAAGAGAATTAAGATGAATCACCTTAATTACATCAAGCCTTC
>JAHDDD010000357.1 GCA_020629535.1 Saprospiraceae bacterium | reverse complement strand
GAATGTTCACAAAGCAGTAACAGCACAATGGCAACACCTATCAATTTGTATTTGAAAATTATTGTGTTCAATGAGAGTGGGATGGATGTAAAAAATAAATATGGGTCTGACAATGCCAGACCCATACTTACCTGTGAATATCTTTTTTTAGATTTCGTAGAATCTCATTTGAAGAACTCTTAGGCCTTTGTTGTCATAATCCCAGAAGTAATCTTGAAGTAGATCATCAAACAAATCAACTGTTTCGATGTCAGCTTCGTCAATTACACCATCACCATTAGTATCTCTGAATGCGGCTTCGATCTCAGTAAGATCTCTAGTTACATTAACAAATCTTGGCTTGCTTCTTTCTCTGATTTGTACAACAGAGTTCATAGAGCATACCTCTTCAGAAATTAATTCACCCGTTAGTGCGTCGGTTGTTTCGTAGGTAGCACATGTTGTAGTAGTGCTTTGCCCACCTGGTGTACCAACAGGTCTTACATAAATTGCATAATTTCCAGGAGCTGGAAGTTGGAATTCAGCTCTTCCATCTGTTCCGTTTGCATCAAGAACCTTGAAGTCTCCTTGCTGAAGATAGATTTTGTTTCTACCTTCAAGTTCCACAAATATTCTGTGACCGTTGTTACCGTCCATGTCAGCAGTTTTGTTTTTAGGAACTCCAATGATATTTAGATTGTAGTGTGCACCAGAAGGGGCGCCATTTCCGCCTCTTGCTTGCCACTCATCTAAGCTAATGGTGTCGATTCCTGAATCAAGTTCAGATGCTTCTTCTTTAGAGCAGGCGATAAGTCCTGCGAATAATGTGAAAAGAAGAAGAGTTTTGAAAATCTTCATAGTGTAATTTCGTTTTTTGGTTAAAAAATGTTCTACAAGTCTATTACACAAATACTACAATTGGTATTTAATACACCTCAACTGGAAAGTAACTGACAGAAAACTGTTACACTTCATAAACTGTGACAAATGGTTGACATATTCTTCGTGACTTTTTAAAAAATATCTGTCCGCTCTTCTAATCTAAAACCAATTTTGAATCAAACGTTCTAAAAATTATTGACTACATTTAATTATGAACAGACGAGAAGCAATCTATCTAAGTCTTGTGATAGGAAGTACCTCCTTGATCACCTCTTGCGACTTTGAAAGCTTTCCTGTTTATTCAAACCTTCCTTTAGATAAACAGCAGTTTAATCTCATTAGAAATATTCAAAACTCAATTTTACCAAATGCGTTTGATGAAAATTTTAATCAGCGTTTGCTGAATTATGGTCTCCTTCGAATCAATGACTGTTATGAGAAAATTGAGATTGAAAAATTCTTGAAAGGCTTGAGTGAATTCCAAAGCAATCTTTCGAAGGAAGGAATAAGCTTTGATAAATTAAGTCAAGAAGAACGGATCAAAGTTTTTGAATTTGTAACGGGCGAAAATCCTGAGAGTTCAGAATCTTTCTTCTTGCTACAATTAAAAAATCTGGTGCTTGAGTTTTTTACTCTTTCCGAAAAATTCCAAACCAAATATCTCGACTACAACTTTGTTCCGGGATTTTACAATGGTTGTCAAAATATAAATTAGACCCCAATGTCAAAAGATCAAAAATATGATGTGATTGTAATTGGTGCTGGGATGACCGGAGGCTGGGCAGCAAAAGAGTTTTGTGACAAAGGCATGAAAACACTCATGCTTGAGAGAGGCAGAGATGTGAAACATATCGTCGATTATCCGACAACAAATACACAACCATGGGAATTCAAATACCGCGGAAATTTAACACAAAAGCAAAAGGAACAGAATCCGATTGCTTCTAAATGTTATGCTTTTCGTGAAGATACTACGCATTTTTTTGCTAAGGACAATGACCATCCTTATGTTCAAGAAAAGCCATTTGACTGGATCAAAGGTTATCAAGTAGGAGGCCGATCACTTATGTGGGCTCGACAAACACAACGGTGGAGCGATTATGATTTTGAAGGTCCAGCAAGAGATGGTTTTGCTGTAGATTGGCCTATCCGATACAAAGATTTAGATCAGTGGTATAGCTATGTTGAGCGCTTCGTTGGTATATCTGGGAATAAGGATGGACTTGACACTTTGCCTGATGGCGAATTTTTAAAAGCCTGGGATTTAAGCTGTGTCGAAAAACAATTGCAGTTTGCCATGCAGGCTAATTTTTCTGACAGACATTTGATTTATGCTCGCTGTGCCCATCTGACAGAGACCAATGAAATGTTCCAAAAGCAGGGTAGAGCACTATGTCAAAATCGAAATGTTTGTGAGAGAGGATGCCCTTACGGCGGATATTTTTCTGCCAATTCAACGCTCATTCCTTGGGCCAATGGCACAGGCAACCTTACCATGGTCACCAACGCAGTTGTCCATTCCGTTATATTCGATGATGAAAAGAACAAAGCAACTGGTGTGCGTGTAGTCAATGCATTGACCAAAGAATCAAAAGAGTATTTTGCTCGGATCATTTTTGTTAATGCAGGCACACTCAATACCAATCTTGTATTATTGAATTCAAAATCGAAAACATTTCCAAATGGACTGGGTAATGAAAATGATTTGCTTGGTAAGTATCTAGCTTTTCACAACTACCGAGGAATCGTCAATGCCACTTCTGATCAATTTAACGACAAAATTCCTACAGGAAAAAGACCAACATCAGCATATATTCCTAGATTCAGAAATATAAAGAAGCAAGAGATGAAATATCTCAGAGGCTATGCCATTTCTGTAGGTTCAGGTAGATATAAAAACCTAAATACTGACGGTTGGGGAGATGCGTTGCATAGTAATTTAACTAGTGACAACGGATACGGGCCTTGGCAAATATGGTCTAGAATGATGGGGGAAACCATTCCAAAAAAAGAGAGTACAGTACAACTCCATGAAAGTCTCACAGACGATTGGGATATCCCTCAACTAAAGATCAACATTGATTATGACGAAAATGATGAGTTGATGCTCGAAGATTTTCAATTGCAAACAGAATACATGTTTGAACAAGCAGGTTTCAAAGACATTGAATTCATTGATACCAAACAAGCACCCGGTTTGGACATACACGAAATGGGAGGAGTACGCATGGGCCATGATCCCAAAACATCTATTCTAAATAAATGGAATCAAATGCATCAATGTAAAAATGTATTTGTGACTGACGGAGCCTGTATGCCTTCTGTTTCCACTCAAAACCCATCATTGACTTTCATGGCATTGACTGCACGTGCTTCAAAATATGCCATGGACGAAATGCAGAAAGGAAATCTATAATTACCTTTTAAGGAAACGATACCGTTTGGTGGACAACTAAGTTTGACCATTCCATTGATCCAACTGATTTGCCGCCAACTCATGTGGATCAACTACCAACAAATTACGGTTGGTGAGTTTGGGAAATGATCCGATATTTTACACCAAGAAACTGTTTGACCTAGGACATTAATTGTGATAATATTACATCCATAAAAGAAAGATCTCCAATAAAAAAAATAAAAGTTTTCCAAAATCCAAACAGCAATATAAAATCCAGTCCTTTTACTTTTGAATAATCATTCTTTTATGCCAGCTTTTATGACCATTGCTCTCGCCTATAAAGAAATAAATGCCAGATGTCATCTCTGAAAGATCTATTTCTGTTGATCCCTTTCTCAGGTCTTTGGATTTGATGAGCTCTCCCAAGCTGTTTACTATTCGCAATTTTATGGGTTCATCAGTACTGATCCAAACATTGTTTGCTGCGGGATTTGGAAAACAATCAATTTCCAGTGATGGTAAGTTTGCGTTTGAAGAAATGAGATCATAGCCATCACAATCTTCATCGATGCCATTGTTTGGAATTTCCTCCGTACCCGGATTAACGGTGTTGTCTGTGTCGTCGCAGTCTTCGTCAATACCGTAGCCATCTTGGTCAAGGTCGTCATCCAATGTGCTGGGATCACAATCATCATCTAGGCCGTTGTATGCGATCTCTTCTTGCAAACTGTTTACATATGGATTGAAATCATCACAATCTTCGGACCCGACCAACCCGTCACCATCTACATCAGCATTTGAAGGATCGGAGAATGTACTTTCAGCAACATTGGTAATGACAGGAAAATTATAATCAAAGTAAATTCCTGCTTTGTTTCTAATCATCGATCCTTCCGTCAGATTTGCAAGCGTTTTAATTTTGAAAACAACGTATCCATCATTTGTGTCATCTTCGAATGGCAGGAAAATATTTTCAAAAATAAATTCGACAATGTTTTCTTCTTTGATCAACGTATTG
>JAHDDD010000015.1 GCA_020629535.1 Saprospiraceae bacterium | reverse complement strand
ATACCATGTAGAAAGACTGATGCGTGACGCTAAGATTACGCAGATATACGAAGGTACAAGTGAAGTGCAAAAGATCGTCATTTCTAGAAGTATCTTCAAAGGATCAATATAAGGTAGGTGGGAAGGTCTTGGAAAATTACAAGTCTGTTTGGCATTCCGATTCTGATGCATTGGACATTGGGCTTGTTGATTCTCTTCCTCATTTGGTTTGGTTATATTCAGAATTTCAGTTTGGTCCAAATGGGCTTCACCTTCCTTTTCATTTTTTGTTTATTCGTTTGCATTCTACTACATGAACTGGGACATTCCTTGACAGCAAAAAGGTATGGCATTGTTACAAGAGATATCATCTTAAGTCCTATTGGTGGTCTGGCGAGACTAGAAAGAATTCCTGACAATCCCTGGAAAGAGTTTTTTGTAGCTTTAAATGGACCGGTTGTAAATCTAATTCTCGCCCTCATTCTTGGATTGATCATATTTGTAATAGGTTTGCCTTTTCCTTCCGCTCCAGAAGGCAAAATTTTAATTATTGATCAATCTAATTTTCTCCACTTACTATTGGCATTGAATGTCATGGTTTGCATCTTCAACCTAATCCCTGCTTTTCCTATGGATGGTGGACGCATACTTAGGGCTTTGCTAAGTATCAAGTTGGGGCGCGTCAGCGCCACTATGTATGCTTCATGGATTGGTAAGATCTTCGCCACTGGATTTATGCTGTTTGCAGCATGGAACGGGTTGTTCTTGTTTGCCATCGTCGGAATGTTTGTCTACTTTATGGCAGGCTATGAATATCGCCAAGTGAAGATTAATGCCAGTTTGCAAACGACTAAATTGTCAGATATTTTAAGAGCGGAATTCACCAAAGTCTTTGATCGATATCAGATAGCTGACTTTTTGCAGATGCCAAAAGTAAATGAGGAAGATAATTTTCTCGTCTTTGACGAATATACCGGTCAGGTTACTGGTAGTATTCCTTATTTGTTTGTTGAAGAAATGAAAACGGATCCAGATCAACTGACTCCCATCAGAGATTTGAAGAGTAAGCGATTTGGGTTTTTGAAACCTGATAATACCATACTAGATGCCTACAATTATATGAGTGAAGGCGGTATGGCCATCATTGGTATTCGAACTTCAGAAGAAGAAGAGTTGCTAGGTGTGGTGGACAGAACAGCGATCCAGAATTTCATTACCGCTCTGCCCAAGCACAGGATCATTCCTTAGATCCCTAGTTTTGACTTTACTTTTGACATGAGATCTTCAGCATTGTTTTCACTTAAGATTGCACCAGAGCTTGCATCAAAAATCATGGTGTATCCTTCTTGCTGGCCAATTTCTTCAATCGCTTGTTGAACTTTGTCAAAAATAGGTTGATAAAGTTCTTCTCTCTTCGCCGCGATCTGATTCTGAACGTCGTATTCGTATTTTTGAATCTCTTGTTGTTCAGTTGCTAATTCACCTTCTTTTTGTTGCATCTGTACTTGTGACAAAGTACCGGTGTTTGCTTGTTCAAGGTAGGCGTTGTATTTTTCTTGTAATGCTTGCATCATCTGCTGTCCTTTCGATACAAGTCCTTCTTGGAAACTATTCAATTGGGCATCTGCTGTTTTTATTTCTGGCATTTCAGCAAGCAGAGCGGCAGAGTTTATGTGTCCAAACTTTTGAGCACTTACCCATTGTGTGGTCATGAAGAACATGGCAAGTGTGGCAAAGATGTAGATCGTTTTTTTCATTTTTTTCATTTTAATTCGCTGATCTTATTTTGATAAATTCAAAATCATTAACGAGCTTAATTTATGCTTTGATTATTTATGACTCAGTTTAACCTTTGTTTAACGGCACTTGGTTTAGTCAGGCTCAAATCCGATGACAATATTGAAATTACCGAAGCTTTCTGTCTTGTCGAATCCCCATCCATAATCAAAACCAAGAAGTCCGAACATTGGAAGAAATACACGTAGTCCAAAACCTGCAGATCTTCTTAAGTCAAATGGATTGTAATTTCTAAAACCAATAAATGAATTTCCACCTTGTACAAATGCAAGTCCATAAATAGTAGAACTTGGATTTAATGATAGAGGATATCTCAACTCCATCGTATATTTATTAAACACAGATGCACCACCTTGATTGAAGGCAGGAAGATCGGTGTCTTCGTATCCTCTCAATGAAATAATGTCCTTTCCGGTGATACCCACTTGTTGGTTTGAAAGACCATCTCCTCCTAATTCAAATCTTTCGAATGGTGAGATTCCAATGGCTTCATCATAGTAGCCAAGTAAACCAATTTTTGCATTCGCCACAAAAACCAATTTGTCGATAATATTGTAGTACCATTCGGCATCGAATCTCCATTTATGATACTCTAGCAATTCAAACTTGTTTCTGTTTTCCTCTTGACGAACCCAAAGATCAATATCTTCTGCTGTTGGAATATAACCAGATCCAAGTTCAGCCAATCTATCTGCAATTACCTGAGCACGCCCTTCTTCATCTAAAACCCAATAATCTGATTTTCTGAATAATGAATAAGGCGGAGTCAACTGAATCGTAAGTGCAACTCTTGATCCTCTTCTTGGATACAAAGGCTCCGCAATTGAACTTCTTTGGAAAATTTGTCTCAAACTGAAGTTCTTAAAATCACCATTGTTGATTGGTGTTTGCTTTCCATCGAATTCTTGTACAATAAATCTTGAAATATTGGCTGAATAATTGTCAAGATTGATGCCCTCAAGGGTCAATGTTGTATTAGAAGAGAAGAAATCATCTGGCCACTTCAATTGCGTACCCAGCCCAACAAAAGCTCTCCAAATTCCCAACTGTCCCTGACCAAGAAGACTATAATCGTAAGCGGAATAAACACCACCAACTGTAAATGACGTTGGTCTTTTTCCTCCCAACCAAGGTTCAGTAAGTGAAACATTGAATGATCGGAAAAAACGACCGTTTGACTGGCCTCTCATACTGAACTTTTGTCCATCTCCTTGTGGAAGCGGAGACCATGTACTTCTATCTTTTATATTTCTGATCGAGAAGTTATTGAAGGTGACACCCAGTGTTCCAATCAATCCACTAAAGCCACCATAACCCGCAGACAACTCCAATTGGTCTGATGGCCTTTCTTCGAGATTATAAACAATATCTACAGTTCCGTTTTGTTGATTTACCTGAGGCTGAACATCGATGGTTTCCGGATTAAAATAACCAAGGTTCATTAACTCTCTTTGTGAACGGATGATATCTGAACGACTGAATTTTTCACCTGGCTTGGTACGGATTTCTCTTCTGACGACATGTTCGTGGGTACGATCATTGCCATTGATGATCACGTTTTCTATGGTCGCTTGAGCACCTTCATAGAGTACCATTTTCATGTCAATGACTTGATTTCTCACAGCGGTCTCTTCCGGGTCGACTCTGAAGAATAGATATCCATCATCCAGATACAATGATGAAATGTCGCGACCATCTAAGCTAAATCTCAGTCTTTTTTCCAACAACTCAGGATTGAAAATTTCACCCTTCGAAATTCCAAGAATGGTGGTCAATTGTTCTGAAGTATATTTGGTATTTCCTTGCCAAGTAATATCACCAAAGAAATATCTCTCACCTTCCTCTACAGTGATATTGATTTGCATTTCATCACTGAGGTTGATGTAAGTCGTGTCTGCTACGATTTGTGCATCTCGGTATCCCAAAGTATTGTAAAATGCAATGACGCTTTTTTTGTCTTCTTCAAAATCGTCTTTCAGGAATTTTGATTTTTTGAAGACGGTCATTTTTTGTTTGGTATTCTTCATTTGCCGTCTCAACTTCCAATCATTCACCTTTACATTGTTGAAGAAATCAATTCTTGCAATTTTGACTTTTTCTTTGGAGTCAATTTCAAAGATCAATTTGACGGCATTGTCTTTTCGTTCATCGTTTTCTTCGATGATATTTATTTCAGTATCGAGATATCCTTTTTCTTGAAAGTATTCTTTGATTTTAATTGTGGCTAATTCCTTGGTGTTGTCTGTTACGATGCTTCCTTTTACAAGAACGTCTTCAAGTTTATCATTGAGGTCATCATGAAACAATTTTTTAGTACCACGGAAAGTATATCTTGATAGGGTTGGTCTTTCCTTGATTAGAATCTCCAACCAGATATTGTTTTCTTCATCGATTTTGGTCTGATAGATTTTTACATCTTCGAATAGCCGAAGCCTCCACAATGATTTGATTGCTTTAGGAATATCATCTCCGGGAATTTCGATGGTCTTTCCTTCTCGAAGTCCTGTGATTGATTTAATTGCATTTCGATCACGGCTTTCTGCACCAATAATTTCAATGCCTGCGATGGTGTATTTTCCAGGGTTGCCATAGTCAAAAACATCTTCTGTCTGACTGAATCCTTGCATAAAAAAAAGGACTGCGAAAACGATGGTAATGAATGGCTTCAAACTGTATTGTTTCATTAATGAGACTTTGGACTGCAAATGTCAGTATTATCTGTCAAAGAATGGAGTATTAACCATTTAATTTCTGTCTATACAGACAATCTAAAACTAGCTTAACGATGCATTTATTGGATTGAATTTCAAGCATTTAACAGAATCTTAGCGTTTTCTAGTCGGGCGGACATAATGTCAATGGATAATCATTGATTTATAAGAAAAGATAGTAGATAATGACAAATACAATGATGACCATTAATATTCGATAAGCCCAGAGGTTTGCAGAATCATATTTGGATGCAAATCTAGCTGTGAGCCATGCACCAATGGCTTGCCCTGCAGCCATTGACACTCCAGCCTGCCATTGCACCATTCCATTGTACCAAAAGATGGCAAGTGCAATCGCCGTGTAAATGGTTACAATCAGTGTTTTTACAGCATTACCCTCAACCATATTGAAACCACCCAACAAAACGATGGACACAATAAAAAACACGCCCATACCCATTTGTATAAATCCACCATACAGTCCCAAGATTAAGAATACTGGTCCGAGGATAAACCAGGAGTACTTGCTCTTTTCAGATTTTTCTTTTAATAATTTTTTGGGATTGGCGAGCAATACAAAGAAGAGCAGCACTATGAGAATTTTGAAAATAAATTTAAAATCTTCATTGCTGACACTGAGGGCAAGGTAAATCCCGATCAAGGCGCCTAGGCAAGTAAGAATGGTAAACCATTTACTGGCTTTGAAATCCAGTTTACCATGTTTGTGAAAAGTCAATGTACTTGTCAGACCTGCGAAGATGATCGTCAGTCTGTTTGTTCCATTGGCAACATTGGCCGGCAGGCCCATCAATTCCATTAAAATGGTAAGTGTAATGATGGATCCAAATCCTGCAAGGGTATTCATACAACCTGCTACAAGTCCACCAAAAAATGCAATTAAAGTAACAAATACATCCATCCGTTATTCCGTCCTTTCTTGACAAAGTTCGATCAGCACACCATTGGCAGATTTTGGATGTACGAAACATATCCATTTGTTATCTGCGCCTTTCTTGGGTTCTTCATGGAGCAGTCTGAATCCATCAGACTTCATGCGGCTCATTTCTGATTTGATGTCGGTGACAGCAAATGCAATGTGGTGTATACCTTCTCCCCTTTTTTCAATGAATTTGGCAATGGGGCCATCATCTTTGGTCGATTGTAAGAGTTCTATTTTGTTGGGTCCACATCTCAAGAATGAAGTGATAACACCTTCTGATTCTACTGCTTCTCTTTTGTATGGTTGAGCACCAAATATCAGGCTATACGTTTGTTCAGCGGCCTCAAGATCTTTGACGGCTATTCCGATATGTTCTATCTTTTGCATGTTCAAAGATAGACTCAAATATCCACCATTGAAAGCAAAGATTGACCAAGATTGAACAGATTTGGCATAGTTTGCAAGAATTCTGCTTTGAGGAATGAAGTGTAACCGTTAACTTAGATTTCTAACGAAAAAACAGACATGCTATGAAACGTATTATCATTACTATGGCATTCCTTGCCATCGGTTTATCTTCTTATTCACAACTTGGAGTTCGGCTTGGACTAAATTCAGCAGGGGCAATTGCACAAGATATCGAAACCCAACGACGCACAGTCCCTTTGATTGGCCTGAGTTGGGATTTTAAAATTAAGGACAAATTACATTTTGTTCCTGCAGCTATGCTCGCAGAAAAAGCACTTTTGTCTCAGGAATTGTTTTATGCAAACGGACTCTATTTAGATGTTCCTTTGGTGCTTAAATACTTTACCGGCAAGCATACAGAAAAGGGTTTCTACCTACAGGGTGGTCCATCCATCAATTTTAATTTGGTTGATTTACATGAAGAATTACTTGAAGAGCCAACCGCTTCGCATAAGGTGGATTTGGCGTTGTTAGGAGGTCTAGGTTACCACTTTGGTCGGAAGTTCGCAGTCGGGCTTGATTTTTCATTGGGTTTGATCGATCCTTCCAAACAAGGATCTCTTCCGGAATTCAGGTATTTCAATCAATATTTGTACCTGTCTTACACATTTGGGAAACGAAACAAGGAGATAACCGAATGATTGTATGCGCTTATATCATTGAAAATTTGCGGTGATTGATCCAGAATTGAAGATTGACTTTAATCTCTCATGTATTCATTGATTTTGGATGATGGATATTTCTTTTGATAAGCTTGTAAAGTAGAAACTTTAAGCTTTTCATAATCAACCCCTATGCAGCTGTTTCGTTTATATCTAGTAAATAATTGGTACAACTGCCCAAAAGAAATAATTTTGATACATGAATAAAAGAGCCATTTGGTTGATCATTGTGTTGATGAGTGCCGCACTCATTGGGATTACCATTATTCAATTGTTTTGGATCAGGTGGCAAGTAAATCTGAATGAGACCGCATTTGAAGACAAAGTGACGATGGTCTTAAATCAGGTCAAGGCTCACATAGAAGAAGACGCGAGGTTGGCTGAAGAAGCCTCGAGCATGGTTTCACTCAAGAGCAATGTGATCAATCCAGTAGTTAGCAAAGTGCTAAAATCTCAGGCTACAGATTGGAGAGCTCAACGTCTTAGACAGGAAGTTGCTAGTACCGCGGCTTATCTTGAACCAAACACCAAGTTGGAAAATATTGACAAGACCAAACTCGATGAATACCTTATAGCTGAACTCAAAAACCAAGGCATCAGCATTGAATATGACTACGGTGTCTATTCGAACAAGAACGAAGACTTCTTGATTGTCAATGGAAATTATGTGGCTCAAGTTGCAGGAAATGCAAGTCAAGTTGAAATTCCGGAAAACAGAAGTTTGTACAATTCTAACTATTCCATTTCATTATTCAATACAGGTCAAGAAGCTCCGGGGTCATTGAGATTATTTTTTCAAAACAAAACAGGATACCTATGGGGTAAGGTTTGGATTTCCTTATTGAGCTCAATTCTGTTTACAAGTATCATTTTATTTTGTTTTTCTTATGCCATTCACACAGTCTTCAGGCAGAAGAAAGTGAGTGAGATGAAGACAGACTTTATCAACAACATGACGCATGAATTCAAAACTCCGATTGCGACCATCTCACTAGCTACAGATTCGATTATCACCGATATGATCATCAATGATGAATCGAAAATTCGAAGATTTGCAGGCATTATCAAAGAGGAGAACAAGCGGATGCTGAATCAAGTGGAGAAGGTCTTACAAATGGCGAGAATTGATAAGCAAGATTTTAAATTGAAGGTTACCTCCATCAATCTCAATGATTTGATCATGAAGGCTGCAGATCATACAAGTCTGAAGATTGAAAAACGCCAGGGTACACTTGATACTCAATTATCAGCTCAAAATCCTATGATTGAGGGGGATCAGAACCATATTTCAAATATTATTCATAATTTGTTGGACAATGCTGAAAAATATTCTCCGGAGAACCCCAAAATCATAATCTCAACGAAAAACGAAAAGGATGGTGTTAGCATTACCGTTACTGACAAAGGTATCGGGATGACAAAGGAGGCCATCAAACACATTTTCGACAAATTTTATCGCGTTCATACTGGAAACAGGCACGATGTAAAGGGATTTGGTTTAGGATTAAGCTATGTAAAGGCTTTGGTGACTGCTCATAGAGGTAATATTTCAGTAAAAAGTGAGCCTGGAAAGGGAAGCAGCTTTACCGTTTATTTTCCGTTTAAGCAATAGTGTTAAGAAATCTTTTAAGAAAAGTGTGACTATTTTGATGTTATTACATCAAAAGAGTATACCTGTTAATAAATCTCTAAAAACTATCATGTCAAATCAGAATCAAAACCAGAAAATCCTGCTTGTCGAAGACGATATGAATTTTGGCGATGTTTTGAAGTCGTATTTGGAAATGTACGATTATGATGTATCGTTGGCGGTTGACGGTGAGGAAGGGTTTACTAAATTCAATCAGGGGCAGTATGACTTGTGCATATTTGACGTCATGATGCCTAAGAAAGACGGCTTCACACTTGCGAAGGAAGTACGTGAAAAAAATAAAGAAGTCCCCATTATCTTCTTGACAGCCAAGACTCTTAAGGAAGATGTTCTTGAAGGATTTAAAATTGGTGCGGATGACTATATCACCAAACCATTTAATTCCGAAGAATTGCTTTACAGAGTTCAGGCCATTTTAAAAAGAACAAGCAAAGGTCTCAGTCCAGATGAAGACATCAAAGAGTTTATCATCGGACGCTATCACTTCAATTATCCTCTTAGAATTTTAAGTTTCAAGGGTGAGAATGGAGTGGAGAAAGACAAGCTTTCCCCAAAGGAGGCTCATTTGTTGCGTATGTTCTGTCTGTATAAGAACGAAGTGCTTTCTAGATCATTGGCATTGACCAAGATCTGGGGAGAAGACAATTACTTCACAGCAAGAAGTATGGATGTATTTGTCACGAAGTTGAGAAAATACCTCAGCAAGGACAAGGATCTTGAAATTGTCAATATTCATGGAAATGGATTTAGGCTCATCGATAGATCTGATGGTCCGGTAGATTAGTCCAATGGATCAATTTGGTTGTAAGTCAATTCGAATTGAGAAGACTAAAGAAGAGAGAAATCTCTCAGACTTTCATTAATTCTTTTGAGCTTGCATTTCAAGCTTAAGAAATTTGGCTGTGTGATTTTTCTTGATTTTAATCAGCTCTTCCGGGCTGCCTTCGAAGACAACTTCACCACCATTTGTTCCACCGTCAGGTCCAATATCAATTATGTGGTCAGCGACTTTGACAACATCTAAATTGTGTTCAATCACCAGAATGGTGTTGCCTTTGTCTACCAATTTGTCAAGCACTTTGATAAGTTGTTTTATATCTTCAAAGTGGAGGCCTGTAGTGGGTTCATCTAGAATGTATATGGTGTTACCAGTATCCTTTTTAGATAGCTCTTCAGAAAGCTTCACACGCTGTGCTTCTCCTCCAGAAAGAGTGGTAGCCTGTTGACCTAAAGTAATATAGCCAAGTCCAACGTCATCAAGTGTTTTGAGTTTTCTATGAATTTTTGGAATACTGCTAAAGAAGACAGCTGCTTCTTTCACAGTCATATTGAGAACATCTGAGATGGATTTCCCTTTATATAAAATCTCAAGTGTCTCTCTGTTGTAGCGTCTTCCCAAACAGGTTTCGCATTCGACCAATACGTCAGGAAGGAAATTCATTTCAATGGTTCGCATTCCTCCGCCTTGGCAAGTCTCGCATCTTCCTCCCTTTACATTAAATGAAAAGCGTCCAATTTTATATCCACGTATTTTTGCCTCTGGAATATCACCAAAGAGTTTGCGTATATCTGTAAATACTTTGGTGTAAGTCGCAGGATTGGATCTTGGCGTTCTCCCAATTGGTGACTGATCAATTTCAATGACCTTATCGATGTGCTCCAGTCCTTTTATGGATTTGTAAGGAAGTGCATTTTTAGATGACTTGTAAAAATGTCTTCTTAATATGGTGTACAAAGTTTCATTAATCAATGTTGATTTACCTGATCCTGAGACACCAGTTACGCAAATAAATTTTCCAAGAGGAACAGTGAGTGTTACATTTTGAAGATTGTTGCCAGAGGCTCCTTTGAGAACTATTTTCTTACCAGTCCCTTTTCTTCTTTCGTTTGGGATGGGTATTTGTAATACATTGTTAAGATAGGAAGCGGTAATGCTTTTTGTTTTTGTAAATTCTTTTGGAGTACCTTCTGCCACAATTTCACCTCCAAATTTACCTGCTCCTGGCCCAAGATCAATAATGTAATCAGCGGCCATCATGATATCTTTATCGTGTTCTACGACCAGTACCGTATTGCCAATATCCGTCAATCCTTTCAAAGCTGTGATCAATCTTTGATTGTCTCTTTGATGAAGACCTATGCTTGGTTCGTCAAGAATGTAAGTGATACCTGTCAATTGCGAACCTATTTGGGTAGCCAATCTGGTACGCTGTGACTCACCTCCTGAGAGGGTTCTGGTAGGTCGGTTTAGGTTTAAGTAATGCAGACCAACACCTTCCAAAAATTTCAATCGATCATTGATTTCTTTGAGAACGTCTTTGGCGATGATATTTTGTTGTTTGTCTAGCTTTTTGTGCAATCCTTGCATCCAATGAGACAGAGTTTCAATGTCCATGGATGCCAGTTCACCAATGTGCTTTTCTCCAAGTTTGAAATGGCGGGATTCTTTTTTGATTCTGTAGCCATGACATTCAGGACATTCGACAATTTTCATAAATGAGGCCGACCAGTTTCTGATCTTCTCGCTAGTGGTTGTGTCGTACCATTTTTCTAACATAGCAATGATGCCATCTTCTGCAAGATTGTATGCGAATTCATATCCATTCATTCCGGGTTCGATTCCCATAGCAGGATCTCCGCCGTGAAGAATGATGTCCATCGCCTTTTTAGGAATCTTCTTGATAGGCGTTGAAAAGGTAAATTTGAATTTCTTGGCAATTTTTCTGAGTTGTCTGAATGTATGGTTTTCTCTTACTTCTCCAAATGCCAATATTCCTTCATCGTTGATACTCTTGGTGTCATCAGGAATTAATTTTTCTAGATCGACAGCAAATTTTTCTCCTAGTCCACGACATTCCGGACAGGTACCATATGGTGAATTAAAAGAAAAGGTGTTTGGTGAAGGTTCTTCATAAGAGATGCCAGAGTCGGGACACACAAGTTGTTTACTAAATGGTTTAACTTCTGCTTTATCCACATTCAACAACATCATCATATCGTGGCCCATATCTAAAGCCATACGAATGGATGTGGTGACCCTTTCTTCTTTGTCTTTGTCTACTTTAATTCGGTCGACCACCACTTCGATGTCATGAACGACAAATCTATCGACTTTCATGCCAGGTTTTAGATCGAGAATTTTACCATCGACTCTTACTTTGGTAAAGCCTTTTTTTCGTGTTTGATCAAACAACTCGCGATAATGTCCTTTCCGGCCTCTGATCAATGGGGCAAGAATCACAATTTTTTTCCCCTTGTATTTTTGCATGACATGGTCGATGATCTGTGGTTCAGAATATTTGACCATTCGCTTACCGGTAACGTAGCTGTATGCTTCGCCAATTCTGGCATAAAGTAGACGTAAAAAATCGTAAACTTCTGTAGTTGTTCCCACCGTAGACCGAGGATTCCAAGCGGTGGTTTTTTGTTCTATGGAAATGACGGGACTTAGCCCCTCTATCTTTTCTACTTCAGGCCTGTCCATCGAACCCAAAAATTGTCTGGCATAAGATGAAAAGGTTTCCATGTATCGTCTTTGGCCTTCTGCATAAATGGTATTGAAGGCAAGTGAAGATTTTCCACTTCCACTCAATCCTGTTATGACGACCAATTGATTTTTTGGGATGTTAATGTTGATATCCCTCAGGTTGTTTTCTTTTGCACCAACAACCTGAATGTAATCTGTTTTTGTTTTTCTGGCCATTAGCTAAGTACCAATTTTTCTTTGAGAAATTTTCCAGTGTATGATTCCTTACAATCAATGAGTCCTTCAGGGTCACCTTGATATACGAGATGGCCACCTCGGTTTCCACCATCCGGTCCAAGGTCAATGATCCAATCTGCTGATTTTATGATTTCGATGTTGTGTTCGATGACAATGACACTGTGTCCATTTTCCACTAGACTTTGGAGTGCTGTCAAAAGTTTATTTATATCATCAAAATGGAGGCCTGTTGTGGGTTCATCAAAGATGAACAGTATGCTTTCATTACTGGCTTGCTTGCCAAGGTATGATGCTAACTTTACTCTTTGTGCTTCACCACCAGACAATGAACTAGAAGATTGTCCCATGGTCACATACCCAAGACCAACATCATATAGTGGTTTTATTTTGTTGTAAATTTCACTTCTGTCTTCAAAGAATTGCATTGCATCTTCGATGGTCATTTGCAGGATATCAATGATAGACTTGTCTTTATATTTGACATCAAGGATGTCTCTTTTGAATCTTTTTCCTTGACAATCTTCACAAGTTAATTTTACATCCGCAAGGAATTGCATCTCTACTGTGATTTCACCTTCGCCTTGGCATTTCTCGCATCGACCTGCGTCTACGTTAAAACTAAAGTGCTTGGGTTCAAATCCCTTGATTTTAGACAGTTGTTGATTTGAGTAGAGTTTTCTGATGGCATCATAAGCTTTGACGTATGTAACGGGGTTCGACCTTGAGGACTTTCCAATAGGATTTTGTGATATTACTTCGACAGATTTGATTAATCTGAATGGCCCTTTGATGTCTTTGACACTCCCTAACTTTTGAGTGTAAGGTTCGTCCAATTCTTTTTTGATGCCAGGTACCAGAATGTGATTGACCAAAGTAGTTTTGCCCGATCCACTTACACCACTTATTACCGTTAATGCGTTAAGTGGAATTTTGACATTGATTTTTTTGAGATTGTGTTGACTAGCTTCTTTGATTTGAATAAAGTTGCTCACTTTCCTTCGACGTTCTGGCAAGTCAATGTTTAACTCGCCTCTCATGTATTGAGCGGTAAGCCCTTTGGATTTTTTTTGCATGAACTGTTTGTACGGTCCGTTGTATACGACCTCACCACCGTGCGTTCCTGCTTTTGGTCCTATGTCGAGAATATGATCTGCGTTCCTGATGACTTCTTCTTCATGTTCGATAACTATAACCGTGTTTTTTAGATCACGAAGTCGGAACAAGACTGAAACTAGTTTTTCGGTATCTTTTGGATGGAGACCAATACTTGGTTCATCCAAAATATATAATGAATTGGTTAGATTACTGCCAATGGTTCTGGTAAGATTGATACGTTGAGTTTCTCCTCCGGAAAGGGTGGAAGAAACTCGATTGATATCAAGATAGCCAAGACCGACACGCATCATGGTGTCCAATCTGTTGTTTATCTCTAATAATATTCTTGCCGCAATGGTCTTTTGATATTTATCCAGTTTAAGTTTATCAAAGAATGTAATAAGATCTTCAATGGGTTGATCAACCAAATCAGCGATTGATTTGCCATCGATTTTGACGTAGAAGGCTTCTTTTCTCAATCTGGCACCATTGCAAGTCGGGCATTTTGTTCTTCCCCGGTAACGGGCAATCATAATCCGGTTTTGGATTTTGTACATTTTCTCTTTGAGCATATCAAAGAAACCGTTAATTCCTGCAAATTCAGCGGTGCCATTCCATAATACATCGAGACTGTCTTCATCTAGATCTTCGTAAGGTTTATGAATTGGGAAGTCTAGATAATCTGCTTTTGAAACCAGCAGGTTTAACCAAGCGCTTCCTTTGTCTCCTCTCCAACAAGCTACAGCACCTTCATATACAGAAAGAGAAGGATTTGGTATCACCTTTTGAGGATCTATACCAAGTATTTTTCCATATCCTTCACATTGTGGGCATGCTCCATAGGGATTGTTATAATTGAATAATTGATGGGTTGGTTCTAGAAACTCTAGACCATCTAATTCGAATCTATTGTTGAAAGGAGTGAGCTTGCCTTTTTCATTTTTAATTACACATTCGCCGTAACTGGCATCAAAAGATGTTTGTATTGAGTCAGCAATTCTCTTCCAATTTTCTTCTTCATTGCTAATGACAAACCGGTCAATGATAATATATAGGCTACTCGTGTCAAACGATTCCAACTTCTTTTTGAGTCTCTTATCCTTTGATTCAAGGAAATCTTCTATATATAAGGTTTCAGATCCTTCGACCAATCTGGTAAATCCTTTCTGAAGTAATAGATTGAGTTCCACTTCGAGAGTTCGGTCCTTATATTTTATTGGGAGAGGAATGAGTAGGATTATTTTGGCTCCTTCTTTTTGTTTTTTCAAATGGTCAATGACATCGCTCACAGTATGTTTTTTGACCTCATTCCCCGAAACGGGAGAATAAGTCTTGCCAATTCTTGTAAAAAGCAATCTTAGATAATCATAAATCTAAAGATCCGACGGTGGATCTTGCATTTGAGGTTGATACTTTTTGTTCGATGGCGATGGCCGGACTGATGCCTTTGATAAAATCGACATCAGGTTTTTTCATTCGGCTCAGGAATTGACGAGCATAAGAGGAAAGGCTTTCGACATATCTTCGTTGACCTTCGGCGTAGAGCGTATCCATAATAAGCGAAGATTTGCCAGAGCCAGATAATCCAGTTACGACAATCAACTTTTCTTTAGGAAGCACAAGTTCAATGTCTTTCAGGTTATTTGAACGGGCGCCTTTAATGTGGATAAATTCCTGTGGGGAGTACTGTGCTATTTCTGTTTTCTTTCTTGTCACTTATAGTAAATCAAGCTTGGACTAAAATGTTCGTTGATAACTTTGATATCGTAATTTTTTGTAGAAATCACATGAAGATCAGAGTTAATATAAGAAGACAAGGTACTACATTTCTTCAAGCCTGAGGCATTGATTATGCAGTGTTGTTTTAAAGTTTAGGTTCAATTTTTTCCTTCCCTAATTGGTTAAGAAAAAGTTAAGAAATGCCTTAACGCTTGAATTCGGTACGAATTATGTACATTTTTACACTGTAATTATTTCTAATCACAAAACTTTTATTGCCTATAAAGCAAACTTTACACTTTAGTATTATTTAGATAACGCAGAAAACTATACTACATGAGTGTAAAGAAGCTTAATGATAAAGAGCTTATTATTCTTTATCTAGAAGGTAATGAGAACGCCTTTTCCGAATTACTTTCCCGACACAAAGACAAGATTTATACGTCTATTTATTTATTTGTCAAAAACCATGATTTGGCGGAAGACATATTTCAAGATGTATTCATCAAGATCATCAAGACTTTGAGAAAAGGGAAATACAACCACGAAGGAAAATTTCTACAGTGGGCGATGAGAATTTCGTACAACCTATGTGTGGATCACTTTAGAAGAGAAAAGAGAAGAACGAAAGTTTCTTCGAGTGAGACTTTTGACATTTTCGATGTACTTGAATCTAAAGATGATAACATGGAGCAGAGTATCATCAAATCACAAAAGCACAAATTGGTAAGAGAGTTGGTAGACAAACTTCCTCCGGAGCAAAGAGAGGTGGTGATATTAAGACACTATGCCGATATGAGTTTTAAAGAAATATCTAAGTTGACAAGAGTCAGTATCAATACTGCACTTGGTCGAATGAGATATGCATTGATCAACATGCGAAAAATGATCGAAAATAAAGAAGCCATGCTCATCGGCTAAAACTGAGCACACCAAACCGAATAATCAAAACTTCTTCACCTACTAGTAATAGTTAAAAGAGGCTGTTTCATAAGAAGACAGCCTCTTTTTTGTTATCGTGAGATGTTAGCTAAAAAGCCAACCATATAAATTCTAAATTGATTACATTTTAATAAAGCGTTGGGAGGTAGTTCCTTTTTCTGATTGGACAATATAAAAGTAAGTGCCGGACGGTTGATCAGATAAGTCTAATTCTATTCTCATACCCTCCATCTTTTCATCATAAACTTGCGTGCCCTGGGCATTGTAGATTTCGAGCTTGCATCCGTTCCCTAGCTGTTCATCAATTTCAAGGGTAAAAATTCCCTTACCGGGGTTCGGGAAGATGTCACTTGTGTACTTTGGCAACTCTTCAATCGAACTTGGCATACCTACCAAAGTTTCCACTTCATTAGTAACGATTGGATCATTGAAATCAAAGAAAATTTCTGCATCATTTTTTAGCACATCTCCGTTTTGAACAAAATCATTGAGGCTCAAGTGCAGTTTGACAAATCCATGCGACAATGGTTCATTGGCAAAGCTGTCGACCAAATTAATATCTTCAAAATGTACTATTAGATTTCTGTCAATTAACTCCCAGCTGTAGTCATGAGATGCAGCGACGATTTCCATTCTATTTAGATTAAACTGTTCACTGAGTTCATCTTCAATTCTTACAGTGAAGGCTGTATCTGTACCTGTATTTTGAAACCTTATGAGGTATTCTATTTTGTCATCCAATTCGACATACGGCATACGCAGAGTTCCGTTGACAAGGATTTGTTTGTCGTTTGGATCGAAGGCACCCATATTCTCCTGGCACTCCTGATATTCTTCAGTTGTTTCATTTGGATTGCAATCTGCTACAAGTGAATTCACTCTGGCTTGAATGCAATGTTCTTGCCCTAAATTAGCATCACACGAGAGCACAAATTCTACACTAATTTTTTTGGTTTCATATGGAAGCATGTCTCCAAGATCAAACTGCAAAGAAGAATCATTTTGACTGGTGGGAGGTATGCTGGATTCAGTAAAACTAAAAAGTGGATCCAATTCTACATTCAATTGAGTGTTTTCTGAGCTTACACCTTTGTTTATAACGGTAAGATTGTATTTGTTATGAAAGCATCTTCTTAGAAAAGGCGTTGATGCATTCACTGTAAGGTTAGAACAGTTGTTTATAAATCGGAAAGGAAAATAAACTTGTGATTCCATGCCAGAACTTGAAAATGACAACTCAACATGGGATTCGTCTAGTGAAAGTATTTCTTCATCAAAGATCGCATCAATGGTTACATTCTCACCGAGAACTCCTAGATATAATTCTCCTTCTTCATTGGTATGGGACCTGTAATTGTCTACTTGAACTTCAAAATTTGGCAGCGGAGATTCGCCTTCGTCATACACACCATTCTCGTTTATATCAACAAAACATTTTACTCTTACATTGTTTTGCCATTCCTGATAAAGTCCTTCCAGTTTGTAAATTTCGTCATCCCGACTTAGAATGTAGATGATGTTATCTGGGCTCACATCCATTTTTTTAAAGATGAAATCTTCTGGTAAGTTTAATGAGATATTGGCCCAAGTTTCTCCATAATTGAAGCTAACCCAAATTTCATTTTCTTTCACTTGAAATAGTTCATCGTTGTTTCCTTTCTTAAAAGATATACCAGCGCCTACTTCTTTGATTGGAATATCATATTGGTTGACATGGTTGTAGTCATCCCACGTAGAGGTAAAACAGTTATTTTTATTAGCTATAAAGATTAAATCTTGATTTTTGAAAGAAGTCATGAAGCGAATTTCGCTCACAGAACTATTATCCAAGTAACCATCAAATTGGTCACAACTTAAGAAAGTAAGTTTATTAGGATTCAGAGGTTCAGCAGATTCATATTCATACCAGAACTCACAAAATTCTCCTGTCCTATTAGCTGCAAACAGACCCGGAGAATAGCTATAGAATTGCATGGATGGTGGTTCAGAATAAATCTCATCTTCTGACCAATTCTCACCTTGATCATTGGAGTAGTAGTCCATTCCATTTCCATTTACGACCCTGATATGGTCTTCAATGATGACTACTTTTTCTGCGGTTGGTGCACCAAACTCTTGCCAACTTTCACCAACATCTGTAGACTTAACAAGTACATTATTGTCCTGAAGAGCAAGTATGGTTCCATTCGCAAAGGTGTGCATCATTGTAAATCTCCTTGGGGAAGTTGTTGTTGACCATACTCCGTTTTTAAAAATGACTAGTTCAGAAGTATTGACCCTGCCTACGATGTCAGATTCTCCATTCGCTTCAATTCCATAGTAAAATCCATCTGGTGCTTGCGTGACAAATTCCCAGTTCAGATCATTTTGTCCAAATGTTTGCATAGCAACACAGATAAGCAACAAAGAAAAGTTGATTTTCATGTAAAACAATTTTGTGTTATCAAATCTAGGCGTGGAAAATATTCGGAGGTGGGTTCTACCAAAGTTAGGAACACTTTAGTTGTAGCCTATAGAATAAACGAGGAATTGGAAGGTATATTACATATGAGATGCTCGCTTAGCATTTTCACCATCGGTGCACTATTCGGAGGTGGAATTTATTGTGAAAAATGAAAAGGCAACCCAAATGGATTGCCTTTTCTTGTTTTCTCTGTAAGAGATAAATTAATATCTGTAATAATCTGGCTTGTATGGTCCTTCTTGTTTTACACCAATGTAATCAGCTTGTTCAGCACTAAGTTCTTCCAGTTCAACTCCGATTTTTGCAAGGTGAAGTCTGGCTACTTTTTCGTCAAGATGCTTTGGTAACATGTATACTTTGTTTTCGTATTTGTCAGTGTTATGCCAAAGTTCGAGTTGAGCCAATGTTTGATTTGTAAATGAATTAGACATTACAAATGACGGGTGACCGGTAGCACAACCAAGGTTAACCAATCTACCTTCTGCAAGAATGATGATGTCTTTTCCATCGATGT
The DNA here is from genome assembly GCA_020629535.1 of Saprospiraceae bacterium. Taxonomy (GTDB): domain Bacteria; phylum Bacteroidota; class Bacteroidia; order Chitinophagales; family Saprospiraceae; genus JAHDBF01. Next base: position 7,040 of record JAHDDD010000015.1, on the reverse strand, counting down.
TGTAAAGGTCAACTTGAGGCTTGATTTCATCTTTTGTGTTTCCATATGTTTTGTTCAACCAAGCCATGTCGATTTCATTATCGAAGTGACCGATGTTACAAACAATGGTTTTGTCTTTCATTGCTCTGAAATGTTTTTCAGCAATGATGTTGAAGTTTCCGGTAGCAGTAACAACGATGTCCGCTTCTTTTATTGCGTCCATCATTTTGATCACTTTGAAACCATCCATGGCAGCTTGAAGCGCACAGATTGGATCGATCTCGGTGATGATGACACGGCATCCCGCAGATCTAAGTGAAGCAGCAGATCCTTTTCCGACATCACCATAACCTGCAACTACAGCGACTTTTCCAGCCATCATTACATCAGTAGCTCTTCTGATGGCATCAACGCAAGATTCTTTACAACCATATTTGTTGTCAAATTTTGACTTTGTAACAGAATCATTGATGTTGATTGCAGGCAATGGGAGTGTACCATTTTCAACTCTTTCGTAGAGTCTGTGAACACCAGTAGTAGTCTCTTCAGAAATACCTTTGATGTTTGTCACCAATTCTGGATATTTATCAAGAACCATGTTTGTCAAGTCACCACCATCGTCTAGAATCATATTCAATGGTTTCCCATCTTTGAATGCGAACAATGTTTGTTCGATGCACCAATCGAATTCTTCTTCATTCATACCTTTCCAAGCATAAACAGGAATTCCAGCGGCTGCAATGGCTGCTGCGGCATGGTCCTGCGTTGAGAAGATATTGCATGAAGACCAGGTAACATCTGCTCCAAGATGTACCAATGTTTCAATCAGTACAGCTGTTTGAATGGTCATGTGTAGGCAACCTGCAATATTGGCTCCTGCCAATGGCTTACTGTCACCATATTCTTTTCTAAGTGACATCAATCCTGGCATCTCTGCTTCGGCAAGAGTAATCTCTTTTCTTCCCCAGTCGGCAAGGCTAATGTCTTTGACTTTGTATTTAAGATTTTGATCTGTAGATATCATTGAAAAAATTTTTTGCAAAATTAAAAATTAAAGCTGTGAAAAGCAGGAAAATCTAGGGATTATAACATATCTAAGTTTTTATAAAATATAATATAAATCCGAGTATGATTAGTCCAATGAACATGGCAATCACTGCATTTCCTGACCAATCAAATTTTTCCTGTTCCATGATACTTATAACAACAAATTCGACACATTGTTAATTGTAATTACTTGATTTACCTTTGCAAGCATGTTTCCAGAATACGATGTCATAGTAGTTGGTGCTGGCCACGCCGGATGTGAAGCGGCAGTTGCTGCAGCCAATATGGGCTCTAAAGTTCTATTGGCGACAATGAACATGAATACGATAGCCCAAATGAGTTGCAATCCTGCAATGGGAGGTGTAGCGAAGGGACAAATTGTAAGAGAGATTGATGCACTTGGTGGTTATTCTGGTATTGTGACCGATCACACACGAGTACAATTCAGAATGTTGAACAAGTCAAAAGGGCCTGCGATGTGGAGTCCAAGAGCCCAAAGTGATAGAATGATGTTTGCTGCCAAGTGGAGAAAGATGCTAGAAGATCACGAAAACATTGACTTTTGGCAAGAGATGATAACGGGTCTTGTTGTGAAGGAAAAGGTTTGCGTGGGTGTCAGAACAAGCATAGGCTTGGAGATTCCTTCAAAATCTGTGGTATTGACCAATGGTACCTTTCTCAATGGTTTGATTCACATCGGTGAAAAGAAATTTGGAGGAGGTAGGGCAGGTGAAAAAGCGGCAACCGGTATTACAGAGCAACTTGTTGATCTTGGTTTTGAGTCTGGCAGAATGAAAACGGGCACTCCACCAAGGATAGATGGACGAACGCTTGATTATTCAAAAATGGAATTACAGAAAGGAGATGAAGTTCCTGGAAAATTTTCATTTACAGAAACACCTGATGTAGGGAAGCAGCTACCATGTCACATAACGTATACGAATAGTTCGGTCCATGAAACCTTGAAGACTGGATTTGACAGGTCTCCAATGTTTAATGGAAGGATAAGAGGTTTAGGACCAAGGTATTGTCCAAGCATTGAAGATAAGATTGATCGGTTTGCAGATCGGGACAGGCATCAATTGTTTGTGGAGCCAGAAGGGTGGAATACTTGTGAGATCTATGTCAATGGTTTTTCATCGTCATTGCCAGAAGATGTTCAGTATCAGGCTTTGAAGCTTGTTCCAGGTTTTGAAAATATGAAAATGTTCAGGCCTGGTTATGCTATTGAATATGATTTCTTCCAACCGACACAATTAAAGGCTTCTTTGGAGACGAGGTTGGTAACTGGGCTGTTCTTCGCAGGACAAATTAACGGTACGACCGGATATGAAGAAGCAGCAGCTCAAGGTTTGGTAGCGGGCATCAACGCCCATCAGTTTGTTGCTGATCAGGAGCCATTTGTTATAAAAAGATCAGAAGCTTATATCGGGGTATTGATTGATGACTTGATTAACAAGGGGACGAAAGAGCCATATCGGATGTTTACATCACGAGCAGAATTTAGAATTCTCTTGAGACAAGATACAGCGGATATACGTTTGACACCATTGGTTGAAAGCATTGGTATGAAAGGTTTGGAAGAAAGACTTGAAAGATTGGAAAAGAAGAAATCAGACATAAAAGAAATTGACAAGTATTTCGAGAAAAAAAGTATTGCGCCAGATCAAGTAAATCCATTGCTTGAAAAAGTTGGAAGCAAAATCATTGACCAAAAAGTCAAACTTAAGAGCATACTTGCCAGACCGAGTATAAGTACAAAACTGTTGATGGAAAATATTTCTGAAGTATCTGCTGATCTTTCAAAGTATCATATTGATCATCTAGAAACTTCAGAGAACTCTATGAAGTATGCCGGCTACATTGAAAAGGAAAAGGAAATGGCAGACAAGATGAATAGACTGGAAAATGTAAAACTCAATGAAGATTTCCAATATTCAGAGATTTCAGCATTGTCTGCTGAAGCGCGTGAAAAACTCACAGCATTGAAACCACGAACGATAGGCCAAGCCAGTAGAATTAGCGGTGTTTCGCCTTCTGATATTTCGATATTGCTTGTCCATGTGGGACGTTAGTATTGATTTGAGGATATGTGGTCGAAAAATGAAAAGAATGGATAAAGATCAGATATAAGAAATTTTTATGCATAAATAGCGCATTACCAAATAAATATATAGCGATTTTGCACTAATATGTTTAAAAAATCCTGTCAATTACTATCATTTTAATTGATTTTCTTAGACCTTTGCAGAAATCTACAAAAACAGCATGTTCGCAATAATCTTTTTCAACCTCTTTTTTGGTTTTACCCAAGATCAGACACCGACGAATCCTCCGGTCACCAAAGCCGAAATTGAAGCCATCAATCAATATGTTGGTTTTGTCAATGAATCGATTCACGGACTATTGATCGTGCATCGCTTGTTGGAAAACAATAATCAGGATATCAACAAGTATGTTGATTTGGCTGGGTATCAAATAAATTTTTATTCCAATAGTGATTTGCCTAAAAATATTTTTGTTGATCCAGAACAATGGTTCTATGAAAAAAGTCCACAGGCTAGATTCACAGAACTTAAGAAATTCGAATCAAATCTTCCAGCTAATATTAGACAGCAAATCATAGGACAGGCCAGTAAGCTGAATCAGATTTGCAACAAGGTCAATAATATCAGATTTGAAGTAGAAGAATATATTAACGAACACGACCTAACCGTTAGAAAGAACTTATACGGCGTCTATGAGCTTCTTGAAAAGTCCGTTTCACTGTATAGTGAATTTTATACTATCCAAAAAGAATTTGAAAAAGCGGTCAGACCAATCATTAGCAATCAAAAGAAAGCACTTGCTTCTGATGAATTTTTTGCCATTTATTCTTCTTTTGAAAAGCTACATAAGACTACTGAATCTCTGTTGTTGGCTTTAAGACAGCGAGAATCTTCAAAGTCAATAGGTTCGATTCTAAACAAACTAGAGTCAGCTCAAAATGATTTTAAAGGGAAAATCGCCAATGATTCTCCTATTAAGTTTCAAGGGATTACTGAAAAGGTGGACGAAATCATTAATGCGACCGGAGAGTTTTTGGCAGGTGGTGCTGTACCAAAGGAGTATAAATTATATGGTAAATTTTACTATTTCCACAATAGTAATATCATCAACAAATTCAATAGATATGGGAATGGTTTCGTCAATGAAATGAACATCATTTCTCAGAATCAGTCTGCTAGTTATCCTCAATTTTTAGAGATACCGCACTTTTTTCAGGTTATCTATCCGATGAAAATCATTGAGCAAGATTATTTAATTAGTTCAACTGATTTTATTGAAGAGATTCCAATGACTTATGATGATAGAAGGGTTACAAAGAATCAGGAGACCATTCAGGTAGATAACTATTTGCTTGAACTAGAATTGTACGATCATAAATTGAAAGACAATGATATTGTGTCTATCAATTTCAATGGTGATTGGATTCATAAGAATCTTTCTTTGGAGACAGAGCCGAAGAAACTGAAGCTAAAATTGAACGAATCGGGTAAAAATTACCTTTTAATACATACAGAAAGTGTAGGAATCATCTCTCCAAATACAACGGCGATCAAGTATAAAATTGGTCCAAAGAGAGATGAAATCATTCTGCAATCTGACATGGAGACAAGTGCGCTGATCGAGTTTTCACTTGACGATTAAAAATCTATGTCATGGCTCGTTTTCTTTTATTGGGTACAATCTGTTTTGTACTTGGTTCTTGTGCAACAATCAAGCAAAATTCATTTTTAAAAGAACATCAGATTCTACTGAGCCAGTCCAGTTTGGATGAAGCGAATCCTGAACAACAATTTGATGATTTGTCAACGAGTTTGGTTAAGATGATTGATCAAAGTCTTGACTTTGCAGACCCTCGAAAAGGGATGAAGTTCATTCAGTCCTACAGCGGTGATAATAAAGAATCGATAAATCATATCTTACAAAATGTTGAAAGCTGGACGGCGAATATGGAGCCTGCTCAAAAATTGGCTTGGGGCATTGGATTGTTGAGAAAGCCTCAGGTAAAAGAGTTGATCGCATTGATACCCAAGTTCAAAAGAAAGTACAACCAAGTCTCATTTCTCAACAAAGTATTTGGAAGACTATCAGGTTCAGTTATCAATTAGATTTGATGCAATATCTTATCAAAATATTTGGTTCAGCGTTATTAATTTTCTTCATTTCTGAAATTTCGAAAAGAAGCAGTCTTTGGGGAGCGATCTTGGCATCTCTACCTTTTATTTCTATCATCGCCTTTATTTTCTTATTTCATGAAACCAAAGATCTTGAGAAAATTAGTGAATTGTCAATGAGTATCTTCTGGTTGGTGATCCCATCATTGGCGTTGTTTTTATTACTCAGTTTTTGCATCAAAAAAGGGCTTGGGTTTTACCCATCTTTGGGAATAGGTGTGGTGGTTACTATTGTTCTTTATTTTTTGATGACTCAGATATTACAGAAATTCGGATTGATGTAAATAAAAACGGGAGACCTTTCGATCTCCCACTTTTGTGAAGTTGTTCGGATTAAATTTTTTCCAATAGAAGTTGAACCTAACTTAGGCTAATATTTGATAACTTATTTACTATAATTCCTTTCTCAAAGCCTCTTCTTACCAAGCCTGCCACATTGCGTGCATCGAGTTTGATTAATAAATTTTTTCTGTGGGTTTCTACCGTATGCGTACTGAGGAAGAGACGTTTTGCAATCTCAGCAGAAGTAAATTCAAATGCGATGAGATTTAGAACCTCAGTCTCTCTTTTGGAAATTGTTTCGGACTTCATCATTCTAATAATAATTGATCAAACTTTGACCTAAAATTATACACTAATAAGAATTTGTCACCGTCCAATGAACATATGATACGTTTCAATTAGAATTTGGATTCCATCATTTATTATTTGGACAAGTATTAGACTGAGTTGTCAAAATTTCTAATTCTAAGCGAAATAACCCAAATTCTCAGTAAACTGATCTCGATTCTAAACAGAGTGGCCTTTCGTTAGCAAAAATGTTAACTTCTGACTCAAGCGATTATGTTACTAACCGATAGGATGACATTTTTATTTGTGGTCCTTTTATTTGGGGCCACAGTGAACGCTCAGAACGATTTGCTTCCTCTCAGATTATTACAAGCAGATATTTCAGATGGGCTTTCCGAAAACATTGTGATTGGATTACAAGAAGATCACCAGGGATTCATTTGGGCAGGAACTTATGATGGCCTGAACAAATATGATGGCTACTCCTTTAAGATCTTTCGAGATAAATTAATGGGAGTTAACAATTCATCAAACACTCGGTTCTATGATATCCTTTGCGACTTTAATGGTAATCTTTGGATTACAAAAGATGAAGGGATTTGTCTTTTTGACCCTTTAAGGGAAATGCTTTTAAATGAGGAATTAAAAATCCCGATAGGGAATATTGTTGATAAAAGTGAAAACGAAATTTGTCTATATTCTCATGAAGGTCAGATTTATTGGATTGATAAGTCCTACAATATTACAGAGGATCAATCTCAACTTGATTTGAAAGCACTTGATTACCCTCAAGGTATTTGGATCGTGGATATGGTATTGCAGGGTAAGACCGCACACTTTTTGACCAGCAATGGTGATATCATTTCAAAGGAAAAAGATGAAGATTTTCAAGTCAATAAGCACAATAAACAATATGGACGATACTTCAACAAATTAAAAATTGATCATGAAGGTACTCTCTGGATTGCATCAAGGAATAATGGTCCAGTTTTAAATTATCATACAAGGGATAAAAGTTTTGCGAATATTACTACAGAAATATGTGGATCCAACGCTTTGCCCGTATATGAAATTTATCATGACCATAAATTCAATGCTATGTGGGTGGGCACTAAGCACAAAGGACTGTTTAAGTATGCTTATGACACGAAAGAATGGCAGTGTTACAATGTAGCCGCACCAGGAAAAAGAGCTCTTGTGCCAGAGAGTGTCATTGTAATGATT
>JAHDDD010000356.1 GCA_020629535.1 Saprospiraceae bacterium | reverse complement strand
AAGGAGCTGCAAAAAAAGCTTGCACAAAAGGTTCTAAAAAATCTTGTGCAAAGACTTGCTCAAAGAAAAAAGCTCAGGAGCAATAAAATTTATTCCCTGAAAGAAAAAAACCCGGTGCTGGATTCAGTACCGGGTTTTTTTGTGGGACAATTTCAAATAACTACATTTAGCTCGGATTGAATTCATTCAAAAGTGATAAGGTTATTTCTTCAAAATCTTTTTGTCACCAATTTATTGCTCATACCCTACCTCGTGGTTTTGAGAATATCTTCTTTTGTCAATCCTCCAGACTATTCTGAGCTTGAAGGCTATTCGTTGCTGTCTGATTTATTGTACAAACTTCCTTCCTTTGCTCTTTCTGTAATTGCGGTTTTTCTGATTTTTTTGCAGGCAAATATCATCATCAACTTTTCGAATTTTAATAAACTCAATAGTAAAAATAATCAGCTGGCAGGTTTGATATACTGTTTGGGCATGTCAATGATTCCGAATTTTCTGACACTCCACCCGATCATTATTGCCAATACCTTTATACTTCTTATGCTGGCAGAGCTCACAAATATTTACAAGACATATAAACCCATTAAGTCCCTATTCATGGGCGGCTTTTATCTTGGTTTAGCAGTACTTTTTTGCAGGCATTATATATTCATGTTTTTATTTATAGTACAATCACTGTTGATTTTAAGAGACATCAATTTTAGAGAGTTTTTCCAAAGTCTCAGCGGATTTCTGGTGCCTTTATTTTTGTATAAAGTCGTAACCTCTTTCTTCGTTTCCGAAAATTTTTGGAATCTCAATTTGTACATCAAACAACCGAATACAGATTTCTCTTTCGGGATAAGACAATGGATTTGTATTGGGCTTTTTATCTGTTCTTTGATTTTTATATTAATTAATCAAAATAACATTAGAAAAAAGAAGAGCATAAAGGCACAAAAGATCATACGAATGCTATTCATATTGATGCTTTACAGTCTGCCTCTTTTGTTTTTTACTTCCGCCCAAACTGTCCATCATACTTGCTTCTTGATGATTTCTTTGTCAATGCTCTATGCCATCTATATTGCGGTGAGTAAAAAGGTTCTGATTGCAGAATTTGCTCATCTTCTTTTTGTAATACTTATATTACTAATGCAATTTCAAATTTTATAAGAATAAAGATGAAACGAAAAATCCGAATGGGAATGGTAGGCGGAGGAATTGGTGCCTTCATAGGTGCAGTACACAGAATGGCTGCAAATCTAGATGGAAAAATTGAGTTGGTTTGCGGAGCATTCAGTAGCAATCCGGAAAGATCAATGCAATCAGGTAAAGAATTATTTCTACCTGAATCAAGAACCTACGCCAACTATGAGGAGATGATAAAGCAGGAAGCCTTACTTCCTGAAGACCAACGGATGGAACTGGTTTCGATTGTCACTCCAAATCATGTACACTATGGTCCTGCAGCTATGGCGCTAGAACATGGATTTCATGTCATTTGTGACAAACCTTTGTGTTTCGATCTCGATGAGGCTTACAAACTTCAAAAACTTGTGAAAGAATCTGGTCAAATATTCGCATTGACCCATAATTATACTGGCTACCCAATGGTCAAAGAAGCCAGACAATTGATAAGAGATGGAAAACTTGGAGCCATCAGGAAAGTAGTCGTTGAATATTCGCAAGGCTGGCTTTCAACTTTCTTAGAGTCCACCAATCAAAAGCAAGCCAGCTGGCGAACTGACCCTTCCAAGTCTGGTATCGCTGGCGCCATGGGAGACATCGGCACCCATGCTGAAAATCTCGCTGAATATATCACCGGATTAAAAATCGAAAGCCTTTGCGCCGACATTAGTATTCTTGTTGATGGCCGAAAACTCGATGATGATGGTAACGTACTATTGCGATTTGAAAATGGTGCCCGTGGTCTTTTGTTCGCTTCCCAAATTTCGGCAGGAGAAGAAAACAACTTAAAAATAAATATCTACGGTGAACTCGGCGGACTTGAATGGCGACAAATGCACCCAAACAGTCTTACACTCAAGTGGCCTGACCAACCCAAACAAATCCTTCGGACCGGAGTCGGAGATCTTTCTGAGATTTCTAAAGCACATACACGCATTCCGGCAGGTCATCCCGAAGGCTACCTAGAAGCTTTTGCCAACATTTACAGAAATGTCGCAATCTGTATCGATGCAAGAAACAATGGTCAAGAAGTTAATCCCGTTTATCAGGATTTTCCAGGCATTGATGATGGAGTCAGAGGTATGGAATTCATATACAAAGTGATCGAGTCTGGCAAAACCGAGCAAAAATGGCTTTCTTTTAGTTGAGACCATTCTCTACGCTCTCTGTGAGACCTTGTATTTCGGTCCTGAGTTGATTTATGTGATCTAAGCTATTTATGTCTACTTTTTGATACGCTCACTTTCAATCACCCAATAATTCCTCCTTCGCCATTAAAATTCGTAATTCCTCACTTACCCCTTCGTATTTCACTCTCGTATTTCGTCCTTCGTATTTCGTCCTTCGTAATTCCCACTTCGTCCTTCGTAATTCGTCTCACCATTCAAAACAAAACACTCACAACAAACCAATCCTAATCCACTCTACCCTGAATAATATACTGATACTCTAGCGAAGTATCGTTGGTCTTGATCTGAGTGTAGCCTGCATCATGAAATGCATCTTCGATCAAATGAATATGAACACGGTCTTCATAAGGAGGAGCCTGAATGGGCAATCTTTTGACTTTATAATCAATGATGCTGACCTTTCCTCCAGGCTTGAGGTATTTTCTGAGATTCGCAAGATAATCTGTTCGATTTTCGATGTAAGCAATGGTGTTGACAATGAGGATTTCATCGACTTCCTGCTCATGTAATCTTGGATCGTCAGGAGTCGCCAATCTGGTTTCAAATTTGTCTTTTCTACTCTCGGGCAATGATTCTGCAAGACTATTCATAAGCTGAATCATCTCCTGATCAATGTCAATGGCAATAACTTTCTGAGCCTTGTTCACCAATCGAAAAGCAAAATAACCTGTACCCGCACCAATATCCGCCACCGTTTTGTTTTGGAGGTCTCCCATCAAATCGAGAATGAGTTGAGGTTTTTGCCATGCTTCACGGCCATTTTCTTGAGGAAGTGGGTTTTCCGGAACAGATATAGAGCCTGTTGCCTCTCCTCCACGTGGCTGATCACCAGTGCAAGAATAGAAGATCGCTGCACAAAGCGCACAGATCACTGCCAGTAGGAATATTTGAAAAAGCTTTTTCAATATTGGTTGATTCACTTCAAAGATAATTAACATTCGCTGAAATCTCATTTTTGTCTAAGTCACTTTGAAGAATAGCCGTCATCTAATTGTGATTTACCTTTTTTGCTCTGGGAGAACATCAGTATGACAACCTATTGTTCACTCTCCTAGGACAGGAATCTGAAGGAGATTAAAACCTTTACAATTGAAGCCTCTTTTCAGAATAACGATGTTACTGTTCATTGCGACTTCCTGCTTCTCTCAATCCATTGATTATCGAGATGTGATCAGTTGTGCTGGCGGCAGTTTTAGCCATCCTCAAGTTGGAAGCTTTGAATGGAGCATCGGCGAACCTGTTGTTGATGTTTTCGATTCTTGTGTTCTAACACAAGGCTTCCACCAAACAGGACAAGTTTCTGGTTGTGTAACAACATCCTCATTCGAAACTGAATGGGAAACATATTTGTATCCAAATCCTGCTACAGATTATTTACAAATCTCTACTGACCAACCCATTGACCGTATGCTTTTGTATGCTTCTAATGGTGTATTAATGATAAATAAAACAGATTATCATTCTCCTGATCAATTGGACATTTCTCAGCTGGAAGCTGGATCATACTTTATCAGGATCGAATCAGCACAAGAATTCAAAACACTTTCATTCATAAAAATTAAATACTGAAACAAACTTTCACAATCATTTTAAAAATTAAATCATGAAAACTATAAAATACACTTTCATTTTAATCACCTTACTATGTGGATTTTCATTTGGGCTTCAAGCACAGACACCTGCCTCCTTCAAATACCAGGCAGTGGCCCGAGATGCCGATGGCTCTTTGGTAATCAATGAAGAAATTGCCATTCAAATTGTCATTTTGAAAGATGGTATCGAAAAGATATATGCAGAAAACCATCCTTCTATCGCCACGAGCAACTCAGGGGTATTTGCATTGATCATTGGTCAAGGATTATACGATTCTGGTTCATTCGAAAACCTTTCTGATATAGATTGGTCAACTGACACATACGACATACGTGTAAGCA
>JAHDDD010000355.1 GCA_020629535.1 Saprospiraceae bacterium | reverse complement strand
ACCTACACAAAATTCGAATGGCCCACCTTCAAGTACTCCTCCTTCTGCTTCGCAATTTGTACCACAATCTATTCTATTTACTGATACAGGATTCGATAAACTGTAACATCCTTCTAGGTCATTCGCATTGGCTCCCATCTCTGCTCCCATCAATCCATCTTCGAATGACAAGTGCCAGATCAAGCATGTTCCTGTACCTGCTCCGTCAAAATCAACAGCTGATGGCATTGGTGGTAAACCTAAGATAGTTCCGTTCTCATCGGTAACTACCCATTGTGAGTTTGTACCAATATTTCCTTCTAATGTTATTGATCCTGCAGCCAACATATCTGGCGTACCATCACCTACACAAAATTCGAATGGCCCTCCTGTCAATGTGCCACCTTGCGTGTAAGATCTTATTACTGTTATTGGATTTGATAATGAAAAACATCCTTCAAGGTCATTTGCATTCAAACCTAAGTCTGCACCAACCAAGCCATCTTCATAGGTGAGGTTCCACACAAGACATGTTCCAGGACCTGCTCCATCAAAATTGATATCGCTCAAGTTTGGAGTAATTCCTAAGATCATGCCTTCTTCATCAGTAACCACCCATGTATTATTCGTTCCCATATTCCCCGTAAGGGAAATCATATTTGGATCAATAAGATCTGCTTCTCCATTTGCAACGCAAAATTCAAAGGGTCCGCCTTCTAAAGTCCCTCCAGATACGTCGCATTGTGGGCCACAATCTATTCTGTTTACTGTTACTGGATTTGACAAGCTGAAACATCCTTCTAGGTCATTGGCATTGGCTCCCATCTCTGCTCCTATCAATCCATCTTCGAATGATAAGTGCCAGATCAAGCATGTTCCTGTACCTGCTCCGTCAAAATCAACAGCTGATGGCATTGGTGGTAAACCTAAAATATTTCCTTGTTCGTCGGTAACTACCCATTGTGAATTTGCTCCTTCATTACCTGAAAGCATGATCGCTCCTTCTGCTAGCATGTCAGGTTCTCCGTCTCCAACACAAAATTCAAATGGACCGCCTGTCAAGGTTCCTCCTTTGGCGGAAGATCTGATAACTGTGATCGGGTTTGACAATCCAAAACATCCTTCAAGTTCATTTGCATTCATTCCCAATTCTGCGCCCATCAAGCCATCTTCATATGATAGGTTCCACAATAGGCATGTTCCTGCACCCGCTCCTTCAAAATCTATATCGCTTAAATTTGGAGTTATTCCTAAGATGGTTCCTTGTTCATCAGTTACTACCCAAGTAGTATTTGTGCCCATATTACCCGAAAGGGAAATTGAATTCGGATCTAACGTATCCGACTGTCCGTCACCCGCACAGAATTCAAAGGGACCACCAGATAGTGTTCCGCCATTTGTGCTGTTACGGACAACAGAAATTGGGTTAGAGAGACTGAAACATCCTTGCAAATCGTTGGCGCTTGCTCCCATTTCAGCACCTGTCAATCCGTCTTCAAAAGAAAGATGCCAGATAAGACAAGTGCCCGGACCCGCTCCATCAAAATCTACAGCAGAAGGCATTGGTGGTAAACCCAAGATTGTGCCTTGTTCATCAGTCACGACCCATTGGGAGTTGGTACCGGTATTTCCGGTCAAAGTGATCGATCCTGCAGCCAACATATCTGGGCTGCCGTCACCTACGCAAAATTCAAATGGTCCGCCAGACAAAGTTCCACCTGAAGGTTCATTTGAAATTGTACAACTTGTAGAAATTGTAACTTCGTCAACATCCCAAACAGACACGCCCATTGGTAAGCCAATTGGACAGTAAGGAGTCAATTCAAAATGGAAAGCTGTTGCTTCTGTAACTGTAAATTCGGGATTAGAGGCAAAATCATAACTTTCCAGGCTCCAAGAATTACTCGCAGGCACAGCAAGATTTTCAAAAATGACGTTATCATTTTTCAAAACTTGGATAGCATAAAATTGCGGATAATTGTTGTTTCCAGACATACCTCCAATCCATTGAAACTGAGTTGGGGCCAATTGATAAAAATCGATTGAATGAACAGTCGTGGCACTTCCCATCGGATCAACAAACAGGTCTATTCTGACAGCCCGATCAGAATGAGGTGTAAAATCACAAGACGGATCAATGCTCACACACATGGCTGGTGAATCATTGACACCTGGGGTACACGAATGTGTGAACTCGTTGGGGTTAGATCTGTAAATGGTGCTTGACATAACATTTGCACATTCACCATTGCTGCTGATTTCGCCTGTGAATTCAGAATAATCTGTGTTTGTTCCAGAAATGGTGTTGGCATTACACTCATCGAGGCTAAAATAAATCTGAGACTCAATGGTTTCTCCTTCGCATTGGCTTTGTAATTCATTTGGAAAATTGAACACAAGCATGACCAGGAAGGCTAAGCTTAGTTTTGTAGACATTGACAATACAATAGTTTTAGGGCGGCAGGAATTCATCATGAAATTATTCGCGCAGCCGAGGTTAAAAAATTGAATATAATTATGATACTTATTTGTTATATGTGATTTTTGGGCAAGGGTTGCCTGGTTGGCCCAAATTTTCTTGTAAATTCTGAAAAGAATTAAATTTTTTAGAAAAGGGGGAACGAAATGGGTTATCAATGCGTTCTCTAATTTCCTGCTATCTTTGCGGGGTTAGATTCTTTGAAATATTGGGGCCGAAATGGTATCGACAGGAAAGATTTCTTTTCAGTAAGCATGCCAGAGAACTGATCATTTACTCTGTCCAAATGATGATCAAACAACAATTGGCGAAAATAACTTCGCGCTTGCTGCCTAATTAGATTAGACAGATAAAGCTGCACTTTGTAGTGTATGTCTGATAAGCTACTTTTAAGTGTATCAACCCGACATGCTTCGCGCTGTCACTCAGGCTAGGAACTCGGGCGCTTTGACCAAGTTCTGAAATTTAAAAAGATAAGCTGAAGGTCGGTTGCTTGTACACCTGCCAGATGTCGAAAATGTAAGAACAAGCTAAGCATGTAGAAAGCTTTTAAGTCCTTTGTCTGGACCCGGGTTCGACTCCCGGCGGCTCCACTAAACAGTATTGAGGATTTCTGTTTATCCGTAAGCAGTATGCTCAATACTGAATTCTGACTTGCTGTATGCGCTTGCCCAATACTGGTTACTCAATCATTGCTTAATCAACTTCTCCACTTCAATATTTCCGAATTTATCAATAAGCTCAACCAAATACATTCCAGCATTTAAATCTGAGGTATTAATCTGTAATTCATGGGTGGAGATGATTGTTCTCCCACTTAAATCATTGATTCTTACCGATACCAAATCATGTGCTGATTCTACCGTGATTGATTCTGTGCATGGATTTGGAAATATTGAATTTTCTAACTTTGCAAGATCATCTGTATTTGACACAATAGGCTTAAATTGAATAACCCATCCGGCCTCAGGAATGGTTGTTAAACGACCGCCTCCTTCGCATCCATATTGATAATTTTCAACATCTCCATCAAAACTCGTAACACATTCTCCTGTGTGAGGATGCCTCATATGAAAAGCCGGCCCAAGGGTCGCTGTTGGTCCACCGTCAAGATAGAATCCTTCACCGGGAACATACACTGAACTCCCTTCAAGGTCATTGGGTCCAACTACGCCATCGATTGTTCCATCTTCCCAAAGACGAATTTGGAAACTCATGTACTTGCCATAAGTTTGTTCAGAACCGAGTATAGCAAAGTTTTTTTCGACCACCCAGGCTTTCAACCCGTCCCTTTCAAAATTCCCATAATGCATTGAAGAAAAATCTTCATAATCATATAGATAATCAAATAAACAGATAGCATAAGCGTGATAACTATCTGGAAAACTTAAACATCCTAGAACGGGATAGAAAAGCATTTCTGTGGCGGATGTGTCTTGAAAAGGAAATTCAAATCCAAGTTCTGCTGATATTTCAATTTCGTAAAGTCCTGTCAGATTTGGAACAGATTCATATTCTTCCAATGCCTGATAATCTTCTTTAAAAACATTTACTTCAAATGGGGTTTGGCTGAAGCTCAAACAAGAGAAATGCATGATTATTAAAGAAAAAACGAATCTCATAATTCAATTTTTATGGTTAAATAGTATGGCTCTCATATATATATCAAACAAACATTCTTTAGGTAAACAAAATCAGGGAGGAATTTTCAAACCTCCCCAATTTTTATGAAATCATGTCAAAATTATTGGCAGCAATTGAAGTCAATTTGCGTCTCACCGGTCAAATCAACACCTGATAATATCTTCCCTTCACCTCTCACATCGCCTTCGCATCGATAT
>JAHDDD010000354.1 GCA_020629535.1 Saprospiraceae bacterium | reverse complement strand
GTAAGCCAAAGCAACGGACCACCTTATTATGCGGTGGGTGATATTGATGGCGACGGTTTCCCGGAATGGATACTCTTCGATGAAAACCACACGGTATTAAGAATGAATTCAAATTTTGATTATCAATTGCACTCTACACTTCTTGTGAATTTGCCTGCCGGACATTCTACTGGTTTGAATGTGGTACAATTGGCTTCAGATGAAAATGCATCCATTATCAGTTATAGGGAGACTTCCGGACATCACAGTGTGTATCATTCTGTCCATCCTGGTTCAAGTGCATTGAACGCATACGACTGGAGTGAATGTATCAATTGTTCCCCACTCATTGCACTGGACCATGGTATTGCAGATGATATTGATGGCGATGGTGACCTGGACATAATCATGGCATCTATTCAAAACAATTATCAGATTGCCTGGATTGAAAACATTAATCGCGGATGTGAATTTGAAGTGCACAATGCATTGCAAACTCCATTTGACATCAGTACCACAACTAAACTTAAAGTTGCATCTGGTGATCTTGACAATGATGGTGACATTGATATTGTGATCAAAGAAAACACAGAAAACGCCAATGTGTATGTGTTAGAAAACAACAACGGCAGTTTTGAAGAAAGGAAATTTCTAACTTCCGTTGAATTTGCCAATGAAATTTATGTCGAAGATCTTTACAATGATGGTTATCCAGAAATCATTGTCAGAAGAGGAAGATATTCTGGGGTAACCCAATTTGTGGAAACGTTCAAGATAAACATCTACAATAATATCTCGGGTTATGAAGATCTTGATCTTCAAGTTCTGGAAACCAGAAATGTGTTTGGCGAAGTAGAATTTGAAGATATTGACTTAGATGGAGATATTGATATCGTGGCCCACCATGAAAGTCCATTCAATCCCATGGCGGAAATTTATAAAAATGAAAATGGCATGGTTCAGACTGTTGGCGACACTTTCGCATTGGCTTTGAGGACGAGAAGTATGGATCTCTTTGATGTTGATCAGGATGGTTATCCGGATATTTTAGCTCAGCACCGAGATCCCAATATCAATGAGTGTTTGTTTGTTTATTACAATCAAGATGGAAGCTTCGAAACGTCTAATAGAGAAAGTCTACTTTGTCAAAACGGCGATTTTTCTGCACTGGGCGTATACACACAGTCCGGTGAATCATTGTTTTTGATAAATCCTGCACAATTTAGTCAGGACACTGATACCAAACTCATTGATCTAGATGGTAATAATATTGAACTGCTGGATACTCGATCATCTCTGAATTTGATCACCGATGTTAGTGGAGATGATTTGAATGATCTCGTGATCTCTGATTTCTCATCGAATGTATACTTATTCACTGAAGAATCAAGAGCTTGTGCATTTCTGGAACCTTTTTGCTTGCCACAGACGTTGGGTTATTTATATTTTGACAATTGTGAGAATGTCGAATATTTTCTCATAGACCTGATCGATGGCACAACCTTAGATCCGTACTTTGCAGATGGCGTTGAGTTTGATTACATCAACGGTCAAAATGTTCGATTCAATTACCGATTGTTGGACATTGAAACACCATGCACCGAAGCCATTCCTGTAGAAATAGATTGTATCATTGATGCTGACCAAGTCCCAGTCATTGATGATTTTAATTGGATCACAAACATCATCGATGATATTGATGCATGTTGTGACGTTGGTTCCATCACTGCGTTTTTCAATGAAGATATTCGCTACCTCTACTTTGCTCCCAATGCTGATTGCGATACCACTTTGGGTGCTTTGTATGATGAATCTGGTACATTGATTTGCTCTGATAGCGAGATGTACGAATGCTATGTCAACTATTCGCTACATACTCTTTTCCAGGAATCTGTGTGGGAATGTGGTCAAGAAATAATCTCAAACAATAAAGATGTAAATCTGGAATCCACCATTCACGTTTTTCCAAACCCTGCGTCTTCGATGATTAGAATTGAAGGTGTAACTAAAAGTTTTGATCTTTTAGACATTCACGGAAAAAAGTTGCGTAGTTTTCCAAAGCACACTAAAGAAGTCGATGTAACCCTACTAACGGAGGGTGTATACTATTTGGTGTTTGAAACTGAGTATACACCTGTGGTGAAGAAGGTGGTTGTTTTGGGGTTTTAGATTTTTAGGTACAGATATGAATAACTATCATATTTCTCGACAAGCTCGAAATAAATTATTATTGGCAATCTCATTCTTCGATACGCCATCCATTACACCTTGTACATGGGTTGCTTACCCAGGGTGACAGATTCTGAATAACATCACTGAGTTGTAGATTTTTAATTTAGAAAAATAATTCATCTTGATGCCTCCGTTCCTTGTCCTGCTGAGCGAAATATTCTATTGCAAAAAAGAATATGGAACCGAAGAATGACCAGCTTACAAGTCTTTCATTTCGAGCGCAGCCGAGAAATATAGAGATAACATATTTCTCGACAAGCTCGAAATAAATTAGTGTGGCAATCTCATTCTTCGATGCGCCATTCATCGCACTTTGTGCACGGATTTGCATACTCAGAATAACATCCTAACATGAGAATTCATATTTAAGCAGCAACTCTCTCATCCTCCTCATTTTCCCATTCCCACATTAATATTATTAATTCGGACAATCCACAGATTCCAACTGCAGCTCACCCCAATCTGTCACTTTCATTCTAAAGCAATTTCCACCATCTGATTGGATGATCAGTCCATTACAATTATTGTTTACCAGTATGTCTCCGATCTCGGTTTCGATCATTTGCACTGCGGGACAACAAGCGGAAGTACCAGAAACATCTACAACCAATTGCTGACATTCGGAATTAATGCATCCATTTGAATCCTCGACGGTAACACAAACTTCATAGTTTCCAGACGAAGCATACACATGCGTTGGTTCTGCTTGATTACTAAATTGAGAATCCCCAAAATCCCAGTTGTAAGATACCACATTGGTATTCCCAAATTTGAAAGACTTAAAAGAATAGGTAGCGCAATCAATAGGTGTCGAAATAAAAGAAACAGTCTGTTCTTCAGGTATATCGCAACAAAATTGTTCCCAAGGCTCAATCAGGTCAATATTACCATCGCTGATCATCTCATCCGTAAATCCCAGCGGACAAAGACTTGCAAGAGCATCATCATAGTGAATATCCAATTCATTTCCATCAGTAAGCAATTGAGTTAACTGACCATCAAGCTGTCCATAACTGGGAGGAATCTCACCGTCAAACGAATTATTATACAGTGATATATTGGTGAGATGTTGATACGAACTATTAAACGGAGGCATCGGACCCGTTACACCAGGGTTATTTATAATGGCAAAGGTCTGAAGATCCAAAAGGTCTGAAGCAAAACGTGGATGTATCACACCATCCAATCCAGAATTCGTAATTGAAATATTTACCATTTCATTGCATTCGCAAATGGCAGGATTAAGTCCACCAGAAATACTTTGGTTACCTAAATTTAAAAGTGCCAATTTGTCCAGATATTGAATAGAATCAGGAATACTACCCACCATGTTATTAGCGTAAGGAAAATACAACTGCACGACTTTGTTAAACTCGCAGACGATACCATACCATTCTTGACCTGAAACCTCACCACACGGATCGCAATCGATAAACCATGGTCTGTCGCCGTTCACTTCGTTTGTCCAGGTTTGTTGTCCGATGATGCCACCAAAGGAAGTGTAGAAGGCTTCCAGGGCGTCGATGTCTGAGTGGCATGGGTCTTGTGATTGTATACCCGAACACAAAACCATTATAAAAAACAGAAGATTTAATTTTTTCATTTTCATAATATTATAAGATTTATTAAAACAGCAAGAGGACAGGATCTATCATGACCCTGCCTTATCACTTTGATTAAATTGTATAATCATCAGGGACAACTTATCGGGGTGGCAACCACTTCTCCATTGTCGGTTACCTGTATACGAAAGCAGTTTCCTTTTGGTGATTGCAGGATAACTCCATAACAATCATCATTTATAAACAGATCGCCGAGCTCAACCTCTGCCATCACATTGGCAGGACATACATTGCAATCATCATCAACACCTTCCGATACATTAAGTCCCATACATTCTCTGACCTCACATCCATCTGAAGTAGTCACAGTCAGGCATACTTGAACAGGCCCTGCATTTGGAAATTCTTGGGTCGGACTTGCATCAGTGCTGGATAGATAATCTCCAAAACTCCAATCATAATCCACAATAGGTGATGTGGTTCCAAACAATTGAGCAGAGAATGTGTATGTGCCACAATCTACTCTTACTGCCG
>JAHDDD010000353.1 GCA_020629535.1 Saprospiraceae bacterium | reverse complement strand
TTATGATCAAAAATATTCATTTACATGTTACGAATAAGATTTTTTCATTTCCCTAGTTGTGCATTTATGTCAAACCGGTATATGCCTGGCCGCTGTGGCGTTGATCCAGTTCCAGATCCGGAAGGACTCCAGTTGATCATCTATCCAAATCCATCTCTTCATAAGACCCAATTGGAAATATTTCTTTCTGTCGATTCCAGAACCAATTTAAAAATCTTTGACATCAATGGTCGTTTGATTTCGCATGAGATCAATGGGGCAATTTATGGTAAAGGATATCATAAGTGGGAATTAGACCCTTCATCATTTCCAAAAGGGATATACATTGTTGAACTACGAGCAGTAAATACAGTTGAAGCCTTAAGGTGGGTTCGATTGTAAATTCTCCCTCTCAAAGGCATTAACCTGCCTGTGGTTTGAAATTATACCTTAGCGCCAATAAAAATCTTGTTTCAAAATGTCTACTGATAAATAGGATTGGATCAATTTCGCGCAAATGTGTTTGAAGAGAGATCAGTGACCTAAGCTGTATGCGTTGTGCTATTGAGTAACCAATTCCTCCACCCGCTGAAATAGCAATTAGGTTTCTTGAATGTGGAAATGTTTGTTTCCCTGATATTGGTTCATTGGCAGCATTTTGATCTGAAAATTGTGTATGGAGATATTTATAATAAGATATTCCAAATTCCGTGAATAGATGCAATCCTTCTTCTGATGAAATATTGAAGCCAGCAAGCATTGGCATTTCAAGATAAGCTGCTTTCCGTGAACTTAAAGCCGCTGATGAACTCGATCTTGGCAAACCGAAGCATCTTGTTGCCCAATGAACGTCATGGGTATAACCCAACCTTGTGAATCTAAGGCCTGACTTTACATACCAATTCTCTGATAATTGATGAATATAATTTACGCCAATCAATGGTTGAATTTGAACAAATGCAGGGCCCTCAAGAAATCTTTGATCTTGGATCAATTCCGAATGTTGGTCAAATAGGTAATTGAATCCTCCTTCAATTTCAATACTCGATTGTCCAGTTACATTCAAGCAGGTTAAAAAGCTTATAAGAAAAAGTATGTTTTTCATTTTTCAGATTATTTCGAGTACTACTAAGTCAGAGACAAAAACGGTTCCATTCGCTGCTTACTGTTCATTTATTTTGACATCGGTCATTCAAAATTCCTAACTTGAGGAACAAATGGTTGGTCCAAAGAAATATGCATTGATTGGTAAGAAGCAGATATTCACACTTATCGTGAATGTTTTTTTGTTGACATTTTGTAGCCAAAATTCTTACACTCAAGAAAATCCAGATTTTGAATTTACTTTTGATGTGCAGAAGGTGTACAATGGAATTCACACAACCAAAGACGACGTTCGCCGTGCCAAAACCTTGGTAGAGATCAATGAATATTACAAACCAGAATGGATCAAAGAATTCAAACAAGTTACTTATTCCATAATCATTGACCGGAAACAAAAATACTTTGTGGCGGATGACGATACTCTATTCGAAGAAATAAGGATGCAATTGTTGAGTGCAGATCCTGGAAGTTCTATTGAGGTTGAAGTAGCCTACTTGCCAGATAATAATTTGAATTTTAATGATTTGAAACATCAACAGTTTTCATTCATCTTTGAACCAGATATATCTGCTTCATATCACGGTGGGAATGATGCATTGGCAGAATATCTTACATCAAATGCGATAGAAAAATTGTCTAAATCTGTATTCAAACAACATCATTTGACCGCTGTGAATTTCATAATTGATTCTCGTGGACAAATCAATGATGTTGAAGTTTTTGAATCTTCTGGTGATTTAGAAACAGACAGAATGTTGGTAGATGCCCTTTGCAAAATGCCAGCATGGTCTCCTGCAAAGTATGAGGATGGAATGGAGGTGGACCAGCAGTACGTATTGCTTGTAGGTGACATGAATAGTTGCGTTATCAATCTGGTAAATATTTCAAAAGAGTACAATCCCTTGCTTCAGGAAAAATAGTAAATCAATTTGATTGTGTTCTTTGTTTGTATTATATCTTTGCGACAAACAACTATTATGAAAAACAATCAATTAAGAATGAAACAAGAGCTCAAAGAAAAGCTCTTCTTTGAGAAAGCCCAAGAGTATGCATTTTCATATATCGAGAACATTGATACCATGGATGTTTTCCCTTCTGCTGAAAGTCTTAATCTTCTTAAAAATTTTGATGAAAAAATGCCCACCAATCCATGTGCTTCAACTGAGGTTTTGGATATACTGGAAAAATATGGAAGACCAAATTCTGTGGCGCAGACAGGTGGCCGGTACTTTGGGTTTGTCAATGGTGGAGCCGTGCCCGCTTCTTTAGGAGTAAAGCACCTGACGGATGTGTGGGATCAATGCAGCGGATTGTATTTGACTTCACCAATTAACTCAAAAATGGAGTTAGTTTGCGAAAGTTGGTTGAAGGATATTTTCAATTTGCCTGAATCTACGGTCGCAGGATTTGTAAGTGGAACTTCGATGGCGAATTTTTGTGGAGTTGCTGCTGCTCGATATCATATCCTGGCAAAACAAGGCTGGGATATTAATAAGAAAGGTTTGTATGGAGCACCACCTATAAGAATAGTAGCCCATGAACAAGTACATGCAAGCATAAAAAAGACATTGGTCTTACTAGGTTTTGGAGAAGATAATATTGAGTGGATTCCATCTGATAATCAGGGAACCATCATAGTGGAGAAATTGCCACCATTGGATGCGACGTGTATTGTTGTATTGCAAGCTGGCAATGCCAACACAGGCGGATTCGATGATTTCGAATCAGTTTGTAATATTGCCAATGCTGCCGGCGCTTGGGTTCATGTAGATGGCGCATTTGGAATGTGGGCAGCAGCTTGTCCATCTCTAGCTCATCTCACAAAAGGGATGGAAAAAGCCGACTCATGGTCAACGGATGGACATAAAACACTGAACACTCCTTATGATTCAGGAGTCATCATGTGCAAACATCAAGAGGCAATCTATTGTGCATTGCAGGCAAAAGGTGAATACATTATCTATAGTGAGATGAGGGACCCTATGTCGTATACGCCAGAAATGTCAAAGCGATCAAGAGCCATCGAATTATGGGCTACATTGAAATATCTTGGAAGAGAGGGAATTGATGAAATGATCACTGGTTTCCATCATCATGCAAAAACACTTGAGAAAGGATTGAGAAGTATGGGCCTCACCATTCTCAATGATGTTGTGTTTAATCAGGTACTTGTATGCGCAGAAGATGAAGAAGAGACAAAAAGAATAGTGCAGCACATACAGCAATCTGGTAAAGCATGGCTTGGAGGCACCACTTGGCTTGGGAAAGCGGCCATTCGTGTAAGTGTTTGTTCTTGGTACACCTCAGAAGAAGATATAAATATCACTTTGAAAGTATTTGAAGAAGCATTAACACATATGCACGTATGAAATATCAATCCATAAACCTGAATCAGAAATTCAATTTATTCAATGAACATTGGAAACCCAAAGTCATTGGAGAACTAAATAATTATCAATTCAAATTGGCCAAACTGCATGGAGAATTTGTGTGGCATAGTCATGCTGATACAGACGAAGCGTTTTTCGTGGTCAATGGAAACCTAAAAATCCTATTTCGAGATGGAGAAGTAGAAATTGGTCCTGGAGAACTCTATATTGTGCCTGCAGGTGTAGAACACAAACCCATTGCCGATGAAGAAGTTCAATTGATGTTGGTTGAACCATCGGTGTGACAAATACAGGCGACGTTAAAAATTCAAATATGAAGGCTGAAAACGATGTCTGGATTTAGTACCTAATTTTGATGAAGTAAATTTTTGTGAAAAATCTCAAAATCCAATTATCCACCGGAGCTTATATTTCTACCTCGTTCTATTTACCAAATAAAGAAATTAAAGCTGCCATTTTGATTGGTCCCGCGACCGGAATAAGACGTACATTCTATCATAATTTTGCGAGTTTCTTGTCTGAAAATGGATATGCTGTCCTCAGTTTTGACAACCAAGGAATTGGTGATTCGCAAGCAGGAAAGCTCAATAAATCAACCATCAGTCTTAGAGATTGGGGCTATGTTGACTTAACAGAAGCCCTTGAGTTTTTAATGAAGAAACTTCCCAATCAAAAGTATCATTTAATTGGACACAGTGCAGGTGGCCAATTGGTGGGTCTTATGAAAAATTGGTCATCACTGAGTTCTATCTTAAATGTCGCTTGTTCGTCTGGATGGATGCAAAATATGAAATGGCCATTCAGATGGCAAGCAAGATTTTTCATGCAAATTTTCATGCCCTTGTCAAA
>JAHDDD010000352.1 GCA_020629535.1 Saprospiraceae bacterium | reverse complement strand
CGATGATTTTTTTCTCTTTTAAGTCATTCAGCATATAATTACCAGCAGATCTGCCTTTTTCTCCCAAATCAATGCTGTATTCATTTACATATAAATCGATATGCTTTTTTATAACTTCAGGATGCATTTCCTGCGAGTGAGCAGAAACATATGGTTGCGATGCCGTAGGATTGGCATTTG
This sequence comes from Saprospiraceae bacterium, assembly GCA_020629535.1. Classification (GTDB taxonomy): domain Bacteria; phylum Bacteroidota; class Bacteroidia; order Chitinophagales; family Saprospiraceae; genus JAHDBF01. Next base: position 4,148 of record JAHDDD010000352.1, on the reverse strand, counting down.
CAAATTCAATGGATTTCCTGATCAATGATTGAATTTTGAGTTTTAATTGTTCTGGAAGTTCTCTCCGCACTGCGATTCCGCCCAATGGAATGGCCATACCCGTTGATTGCTCCCATTCATAACCTAAATCTGCGATTTTATGAAGGCCTCGTTCGTGATAAGTGAATCTATTTTCATGTATGATTACACCAGCAGCACATTCACCATTCAATACTGAAGACTCAATGTCTGCGAACAACAATTCTACTTTGTTTTCCAATTTTGGATAAGCATGCTTCAGTAAGAAATGAGCAGTTGTCCATTGACCTGGAATGGCAACTGGTCCTTTAAGGAGCTCTTGCATTGTCAATGGCTTTTTAGATATAAGCAATGGTCCTACACCAAAGCCAAGCGCACCTCCTGATGACATCATTTGATAATAATCAAGCATATGGGCCCAAGCATGAAAACTCAATTTGACAACATCAAACTTCTGATCATCAAAACTCAGTTTATTTAATTGCTCAACATCAGCTAGAGTGATATCAAATTCAATATTATGATCAATTCGGTTGTGTACCAATGCATCGAAAATATAGGTATCATTAGGACACGGAGAAAAGGCAAGCGAAAGTTTCATGCTTCTTGTTAGTTTTGCATCTAAATATACTCAACTTGAGATTAGAGGTAATATATGAAGATAACCACCTTATTGCTGTAAACAAGCCAGCAGGTGCTTTGGTTCAGCATGACCGGACAGGCGATTTTGCCATGTCTGATCTGGTGAAGAAGTATATCAAAGACAGATACAATAAGCCAGGAGATGTTTTTCTAGGTACTATTCATCGATTAGACAGACCGGTTTCAGGCGTTACTATATATGCTAGGACTTCAAAGGGATTGTCACGTATGAATGAACTGATGCGAGATCGAAAGATTGAAAAAGAATATCTGGCATTGACGAAACATTGCCCACCTGCAGATCGAGATTTGTTGGTTGGTTACATTGAGAAAAATTCAAAGAAAAATAAGGTCAACTATTACGACAAGCCAAAAGGAAAGGCAAAAAAGTCAGAAACCGAGTACATATTACTAAGTAGGGTGAATAATGTATTTTGCCTCGGGGTAAAACCCAAAACAGGAAGACCTCATCAGATTCGGGTCCAATTATCAAGAATTGGATGTCCATTGATTGGAGATTTGAAGTATGGAGATACTGTGCCATTGGAAGATCGATCAATTGGGCTGCACTGCTGTAAGATGGCTTTTGAACATCCAGTTAAAAAAGTACCTGTTTCAATTCATGCTACACCACCTTTTGGTCCACCATGGGATTTCTTTGACTTTGATGAGCTTCTCACATTCTAAAAATTTAGGCAACCAGCTTAAAGTCAAAAATTTATCTCTTTTCTCGTTTCTCTTTTCTCATTTCTAAATGCCAATTATTACATTTGCAGCCGGTGAGGGCTATACGGTCAGCTCCTCCTGAATCCCCCCAGGGCAGAAATGCAGCAAGGGTAGGGAGTTGAGCGACTCGGTGTAGTTCCTCACTTTTTTATTTCATATCAACCTCAAGCTTTTATGCGTTTTTTCATCGACACTGCAAATTTAGATCAAATCAAAGAAGCCAAAGATCTTGGTATCCTTGATGGTGTTACGACCAATCCTTCACTCATGGCCAAGGAAGGGATAAAAGGTAAACGTAACATCAAAAACCATTATGCAAAAATTGCAGAATTGGCGGATGGTGGAGATGTAAGTGCTGAAGTGATTTCCACTGATTTTGAAGGAATGAAAAAAGAAGCTCATGAGTTTGCTAAGATTGCACCGAACATTGTCATCAAAGTGCCAATGATCAAAGATGGAGTGAAGACCCTGAGGTATCTTTCTGATAATGGGATCAAAACAAACTGTACTTTGATTTTTTCAGCTGGTCAAGCATTGTTGGCAGCGAAAGCAGGAGCAAGTTACATTTCACCATTCATCGGAAGAATCGATGATATTACTTGGGATGGCATCGGTCTGATCAATCAAATCGCCGAAATGTATGCAGTTCAGATGTTTGATACTGAGATTCTTGCTGCATCTATTAGAAATTCAAATCATATCGTTCAAGCGGCCATCGCAGGGGCCGACATCGTCACCTGTCCATTGAGTCCAATTCTTGGATTACTCAAACATCCATTGACCGATATTGGATTGGAGAAATTTTTAGCTGACCACCGAAAAGGAAATAAATAATGAACAAAGCTTGGGTACTAAGCACTTGCAAAACCTGTCAACGCATACTTGATGAGGTGAGTTGGAAAGACGAAGTCCAAAATATCAAAGAAAAAAATATTGACGCCAAATCACTTGATAAATTTGCGAAAAAATTAGGCAGTTACGAAGCACTTTTTTCAAGGAGAGCCATGAAGTTTAGAAGTCTTGGTTTGAATGAAAAAAAACTCACCGAAAAAGACTACAGAAAATTTATTCTTGAAGAATACACATTCTTAAAAAGACCTGTGTTTCAAGTTGGAGATGAAGTATTCGCCGGTAATGCGAAAAAAACGGTCGAAGGAATAAAAGAGGCGTTAGGGAAGTAGGAGAAGTTGGTTACCCACGAAGGCACACCAGTGCATGTGTAACACTGTCTTATAACTATATTAATTACAGAATATAATGATCTGATCCGTCTGGATGATATTACTCTCATTGCCCGCTTGATCCGTTAACTGAATATCTAGAACCAGTGTATCTCTAGGAATAGCTAGAGGGGAACTACACGGAGGTATACCATCTTCGAAAATACAACATGTTGTATATACTTTAAGTTCGACAGATCCTTCGATACCGTTAGCAGCCCCAGCTGGTGGAATTTCCGGTAATTTAAATCTGTCAAATACACCTCCGGTCCTTGAGTCTGTCAGAATTAAATCTGAAGGAATGGCATCTTGAGCAAGTCCTATATCTCCATCCCCATCCTTAAAGTCAAAATAAAGGAAAATAGAATCATTGTTGACACTTCCTTGATCCATGCTGTTGTCACTGATACCCACATATGTAAGCTCAGGTATATCTGAAAAGCCAGGAGATACCTCACAAGCTAAAAATGTCGAAATGACTGAAAGTGCTAGAAATAATCTAAATGACATATGTTCTTTTGAATCTAACGCAAGATAATCAATTTCAAATGTTGACTCAAGTGTTAAGGTGTCGTGAGTAACTAGTAATGGGTTCTTTCGGCTTCATCCATTTTAGTATCTTTAGATTCCAAGTTTGGTATTGCTGTCTCTCGCTTATTAATTTATCAATTATGAATTTATATTCAATTAGCATGTATCAAACACTTCAATGTCTTGCGGTATTTCTACTGTTTTCCTTTGGTATTTCATCTCAAGAATTGTATCCCGAAATGATATACGCTGGTCCCCCTACTATATACGAGAATACACAAATAGTTGATTTTGACAAAGATGGGTTAGTCGATTTTATAGTGGATGATCGAGATGCCATAATCATGTTCACTTTTGATCCAGAGGAAAGGGTCACAACATCAAAACGCATACGACTCGATTCGTTTGACAGAGACCTCGAATGGATAAGAATTGATGATCTGGATAAAGATGGAGACAATGATTTGTGGGCATATACAAGGTGGGATCCTGAGGAGCTTTATCTCTTTGAAAATGATGGTTCTGACTTTTTTCAACAGAGAAATGAAAATCCTTTGCTAAATACAAGATGTATTAACAGGGATATGAATGGGGATGGTTTTGGTGACATGATTTTTGTAGACAATGATACATTTCAGATACATTATTACTTATCTCCTTTTGAATATGGAGATCCTTTCAAAATGCCTTTTGACTCAGGTATCAGGATCATTGACTTTGATTTCGACGGAGATTATGACTTTATCTCAAGATTAAATTACGATGACTTTGACTTCCTACTTCTTAGAAATACAAGCGAAACGGGAAGGGAATATGAAGAAGAATATATACAAGTTACATCTGGTTTTGATCAACTCATTTCTTATGACTTTGCAGATGTTGACCAGAACGGTAGCATGGATATTGTTGCTACAGTCGGTGATTATCTAGGATACCAAACCAAATTGGCAGTAAATTTCTACGATGGTAGTAATTTTTACACGAAAACAACCATAGATTCTTCTGATACTT
>JAHDDD010000351.1 GCA_020629535.1 Saprospiraceae bacterium | reverse complement strand
AAGCATTGAAGTTTAATGTCAAGGAAGCACAAATGATCAAAGGTCAAGAAGTGTCAATGAGTTTCACATCTTCAAATTTCGAAGAGGTGTATGGATTCCAGTTCACAATGGAAACAGCAGGCATGGAATTGTCAGGTGTTGAAAGTGGAGCACTTCAGATAACAGATGCGAATGTAGCATTGGTAGATGGAGCATTGACGATGAGCTGGCACTCAGATGTAAAAGTGACTGCAACAGATGAAGAATTATTCACCATCAAATTGGTGGCAAACCAAGATGGAGCATTGAAGTCATCATTGCAGATTACAGACAGAATTACAAGATCAGAGGCTTACATGACAGACAGTTATAATGAAGTAGGTATAGAGCTTGAAGGAAAGACATCAGCAGAATTTGTTCTTGGTCAAAACGAACCAAACCCATGGAAAGGAGAGACAAGAATTACATTCAGTCTTCCAGTAAGTGGACCTGCCACATTCACAGTATATGATGTAACAGGAAAGAACATCATGATAAGCACAGAAGACTATGCAGCCGGAACGCATACGATCATCTTGAAAGATCAGGATATCGAAGCTGCCGGAAGTGTATTATACTACAGACTGGAAAGTGGTGACTTTACCGCAACCAGAAAAATGATAACTATAGAATAATCTTATGGTGCCTGGCGAAGGTCAGGCACCAGATTGAGTAATAATATGAACTAAATCTTCTCAAATTTGAGAGATTCATATTTTGGTAATTATTGATTTTGGAGCCATCCGTCAGAACGGATGGCTTTTTTGTTTAAGCAATCCAAGAAGTGCATCAATGTTTTCTTTGGCATGATTATAACCGATACGATAGGTTGCCTCGATCTTGCGCATGTCATAAAAACCAACATATTTTGTATCCTCAGGACGGAATAAAAAATCTGATTTCTCTAACTCTGGCTTAGAACTTTGCTCAAGTAACAATTGAGCAGATCTAAGAAAAATTCTATAGCTATTGTTTAATCTTTTTGGATTGGAAGTACCAGCTCCACAAACAAAAGACCCAATGACAAAATCACATTTTTCTTGCAGAGGAGTCACGGGCATATTGCAAAGTATCCCACCATCCATGTGAATTTCATTGTCTATGGTAACTGGTGAAAATACTCCTGGAAATGCACATGAAGCCAAGACAGTATCAAGCAGATTTCCACGCTCATGTTTGACAAGCCTCCCATTGACCATATCTGTGGTTAATACAATCAATGGAATATCAAGATCGTCAAATTGTCGACCTTGAAAGTAAGGCTCCAGCAATTTCCTGAATTTTAAAATGTCCATGATGCCGGGCTTACTGAGAGTCAGCTTCGAATACGATTTAAGCGAGGTCTTTTTGAAGTAACCTAGGATTTCTTCAGCCTTATAACCAAGACTGTATAATGACCCCATCAATGCACCCGAACTACATCCCGCAATGTAATCGACTTTTATGTTGGCCTCTTCTAAAACTTTAAGCATGCCTAAATGTGCAGCTCCTTTGACTCCGCCTCCAGAAAGCGCAATCCCGATTTTTTTCTCACTCATATTTTACATTCTTGGGTTTTGACGTTGAAGCATGGTCTTTTATTCTATAACGCCAAGGCTTATTGCAAAATTCCTTTGCATAAGCTATCCCAACACGCGGACTTTTTATGACTTCGAATTTTTGGCGACTTCCTTCTTCAAGCCAAATCCTGTTACTTGTAACCAAATCTTCATTATCAAAATCCAATCCGATATTCATTCCTTTGCAAAACTTCCCAGGACCGGACAGTAACTTTAACTTTCTTTCGTCGGCTATCATCTCAATCCCTTCAAGTGGCATTCCTGCTCTTATCAAAATTGCATGAGGTATCCCTTCTTTGTTTGTGACGATGTTCATCATGCGATGGATGCCATAGCAGAGATACACATATGCCGTTCCACCATTTTGAAACATGGTTTCTGTTCGCTTCGTGCGTCGGTTATTGAATGCATGAGATGCTTTATCTTCCGGTCCAAGATAAGCCTCTGTCTCAGTGATCATGGCCCTTTTAATCAAACCATCCGCTTGCACACATAAAATTTTACCTAGTAGAGCTACGGCAATCTGTAAGCAATCATCTGAAACAAAAAATGAGCGCGGAACACGCATCTTTATTGATACCGACGTGAGTAATTAGGCGATTCCTTCGTGATAGTAATATTGTGTGGATGAGATTCTGCCATTCCTGCATTTGAGATGCGTACCATCTTTGATCCTTTCAATGATTCTATATCTGGGGCTCCACAATAGCCCATGCTAGACCTTAAACCACCTATGTACTGAACCATTACCTCTCCAACAGTACCTTTATATGGCACTCTTCCTTCAATGCCTTCAGGTACCAACTTTTTTACATCATCTTCAGCATCTTGAAAATACCTGTCTTTTGAGCCTTTCTTCATAGATGAAATGGACCCCATTCCTCGATACACCTTGAATTTTCTACCTTCATAAATGATGGTTTCACCGGGAGCTTCTTCGGTTCCTGCGAACAATGATCCTGCCATTATACAGTCAGCTCCACCTGCAATAGCTTTGGCAATGTCACCAGTATAACGTATACCACCATCCGCAATTATCGGGATGTCATAGTCTTTGGCAACATTGTATACATTAAAGATAGCACTCAATTGTGGAACACCAACGCCAGCTACAATCCTTGTCGTGCAAATACTACCCGGACCGACCCCAACCTTGATTGCATTGGCACCTGCCTCTATCAATGCTTTGGCAGCTTCTCCTGTTGCTACATTTCCTCCTACAATTTCTATATTAGGAAACGCATTTTTGATTTCCTTAATAGTATCAATGACTCCTTGCGAATGACCATGGGCAGTATCTACGCATACGACATCAGCATGTACTTTCATCAATGCCTCGACTCGTTGCATGGTATCTGAGCCTACACCCACAGCAGCACCCACAACCAACCGTCCATGTTGGTCTTTGGCCGAATTCGGATAATTTTCAACCTTCATAATATCCTTATAGGTAATGAGCCCGACCAATGTATTTGATTCATTGACTACTGGTAATTTCTCTATCTTATACTTCTGTAAAGTCTGCTGTGCCTCATCCAAAGTAGTTCCCTCTGGAGCAGTGATCAGATTTTTAGAAGTCATTATCTCCCTTACGGGGATATTTTCATTTGTTTCAAATCTGAGATCACGATTGGTCAAGATACCGATCAATTTTTGTTCGCCATCGATCACAGGAATTCCGCCAATCTTGTAGGTCCTCATCATATTTAATGCATCTGCAACAATGGCATCAGGACCCAATGTAACCGGATCGATAATCATCCCTGATTCTGATCTTTTTACCTTTCGAACTTGCTCAGCCTGACTCTCAATACTCATGTTCTTATGGATGATCCCAATACCACCCATTCGCGCAAGCGAAATAGCCAAAGAATACTCTGTTACCGTATCCATAGCGGCTGATACAACAGGCACATTGATCTTGATATTCTTGGTAATTCTAGTTTGAATATTTACGTCACGCGGTAGGACATTCGAATAACTTGGAACCAATAGGACGTCATCAAATGTAAGTGCGTCTTCGAGTTGTCTGCTAGATGTAAAATTCCTTTTTTCCATGGACAAAACTAAAATAATTTTCTCAAATTTTTGGAAATCTTAATTTCTAGAATCACATTTACTAAAACTTACGATCTTAACCTGATGTTGAGTGTATTTTCAGATCAATATTTTATGAAGCAGGCTCTCCAGGAAGCTCAGAAAGCATATGATAATGGAGAGGTTCCTGTCGGTGCCGTAATTGTAAGCAATAATACCATCATAGCCCGCGCACATAACCAAACAGAAGGTCTGAAGGATATCACAGCCCATGCAGAAATCATCGTTATGACTGCTGCAAACGATTATCTTGGTTCCAAATATCTTGATGATTGCACGTTGTATATCACCCTTGAACCTTGTGTAATGTGTGCCGGTGCAATCAAATGGGCACAACTGAGCAGAGTAGTGTACGGTGCAAGCGACGATAAAAATGGTTTTATGCGGTATGGGAAAGAACTACTTCATCCACAAACAAAACTCGAATTCGGAATCCTGCATGATGAGTGTGGGGCTATCATGAAAAATTTCTTTGCAGTAAGAAGATAGTTTGAGCTTGCACCCACACCAATTTAAATGAAGGCATTAAGGTTAAGTAACTACTTAATGTTTTACTGATAAGTTGATTATTAATCATGTAGTTTGTTTCAAATTATAAACTGAAACTTTGAGATTTTTGTCCATTCTTATTGTCTTAATGGTAAAATAATTCCAACTTTTT
>JAHDDD010000350.1:1859-4361 GCA_020629535.1 Saprospiraceae bacterium | reverse complement strand
TGGGTTGGATGTATTGGCGATACTTCTTCTGGAATTTCGCCGGAAGGCAAAATGGTACACAAGGATTTTATTCTTGGGATGTGTCGGATGGGAACTGGTTGAGTGGGATCACTCCATATGATGAATGGAGATTGCACAACATGGATTTGCTCCCTGATTCTATGCGGGAACACAAGGCTTATAATAAATACTTCTTACTGCCATTCATTTTTGGTCTGTTTGGAATGTTTTATCTGCTGATGCGGAGTCCGAAAAACTTTTCTGCTTTACTGGTGATGTTTTTAATTACCGGATTGGGGATTATACTCTATTCGAATCAACCACCAAATGAGCCAAGAGAAAGAGATTATGTTTTGGCAGGATCCTTTTTTACATATTCCATATTCATAGGTTTGGGAGTGTTGGCTTTGTTCAGATTGTTCACAGAACGCTTTAAGCTTGCTGGGAATACTTCTGCTATTGCAGCTGGAGCCTTGGTTTTAATTGCACCATTGTTAATGGGCTTTCAAAACTTTGACGATCACAGTAGAAGACATCATTACGGTTCTAGAGATTATGCTTCTAACTTTTTGAATTCCGTTGATAAAGATGCCATCATTTTCACATACGGAGACAACGACACCTACCCTCTATGGTATGCGCAAGAAGTTGAAAACATCCGAAGAGATGTCAGGGTGGTGAATCTAAGTTTGATAGCAGTAGACTGGTATATTGAAAAATTAAGAAGAAAAGTAAATGATTCAGCACCACTAAATCTGACCTTAGATGAAGAAACGTATCGTGGCAAGAACAGAAATCAGGTGTTCTTCTTTAATCCTCAAGACCGTGAAGATTTAGTTACTCCGAGGAACATTTTTCAGGAACTTTCTTTTATCGGAAAGCCTGAGAATAACATCCAAGGACAAACAATTATGCGGACCAGAAATTTGATCTTGCCCATTGATTTGGATAAGCAAAGAAGGAATGGTTTGTTGATCGAAGGAGATTCTACACTTGTCAATAATATCAAGATATCATTGCCAAAGAAAGGATATATAACCAAGGATGAATTGGCAGTGTTGGATGTTATCGCTTCGAACATCAATGATCGTCCAGTATATTTCGCGGTGACATGTAAGAATGATAAGCTTTTAGGGATGAATGATTACATGCAGCTTGAAGGACTTGCTTTGAGACTCATCCCTGAAAAAAATAAGAGTGATAAATCATTGTCTATTTACGGTTCAGGAAAAGTTGCTCCGAACAAGTTGTATAACAATGTTATGAACAAGTGGAAGTGGGGGAACTTTGACAATGTAGAATGTTTTATTGATGATAGTTATGCTGCGGAACTACAGGCGATGAGAATTACTATGATGCGTGGAGCTCAAGAATTTCTCGATAGTGGTCAAAAAGAAAAGGCAGCAGAAATGGCTGAGAAATTTTTCAAGGCATTCCCTGATTTTAATTTCCCTTATGATGAAAGTATCACTCCATTTCTTGACGTTCTTGTAAGAGCAGGAAAATTTGATTCTGCGAAAACGCATGCACGTATCCTTGCCAATGAACTATCCCAACGATTGGCATTTTATGATTCTGTGGATGATGATGATTTTAATAGTTTCAAGACAGACTTCACCTATTCTGTAAGAGGAGTGACAGATGTTCTTGATGTGGCATCAAAAGTTCAAGATCGTCAGTTTGAAAAAGAGATTCAGGATTTGGTAGGTAAGTATGACATTAGAAAGATGAAAAATTAAAAATGAAAGTCGCAGTTGGTGGTGATCATGCAGGCTATTTGTACAAAAAAGATATTCTCAAATATCTTCAGGACAAAGGATATGAAGTAATGGACTTCGGTACAGATTCTCTTGAATCTACGGATTATCCTGATTATGCCCATCCATTAGCGGAAAGTGTTGACAAAGAATACCTTGATAAAGGTGTACTCATCTGTGGCAGTGGCAATGGTGTTTGCATGACAGCCAATAAGCATCCTAATGTAAGAGCTGCTTTGTGTTGGAATGCACAAATAGCTTTCTTGGCAAGGTTGCACAATGACGCCAATGTCATTTGTATTCCAGCAAGATTTGTCGCATTGGAATTAGCAAAAGAAATGATAGATGTTTTTCTTGATACAAAATTTGAAGCCGGCAGGCATCAAAGAAGAGTTGAAAAGATTTGTAAAATATAACGAACAATGAAAAAGTTATTAGCCCCTGGATTTTTTATCCTTTGTTTTATTTCTTTATCTCATGCCCAGTTTATTAGTTCAATCACTTATCCTGACACAACACAGGCAATATTAAATGATCCTCAAGATGCCAGAGTAAAATTTGCATCAATGGTGTCTGCAGCGGATATCAAAAAGCATTTGAGCGTGTTGGGTTCTGATGCATATGAAGGTAGAGAAACAGGTGAGGAAGGTAATGACAGAGCGGCACAGTACATTGCAGGTTCGTTTAAAAATATTGGTTATAAACCTACTGGACTTGAAAACACATATTATCAACCGGTAGTCTT
>JAHDDD010000350.1:0-1759 GCA_020629535.1 Saprospiraceae bacterium | reverse complement strand
AGTATTTCAAAAATTACAGGTACAAGAACTTTGTCTGAATGGTCAACAGATGTTTCTAAAAAATTAAAACTTGCAAAAGATAAAGGAGCAAAAATGGTCCTTCTTGTTTCTAATGACTTGAAAGGATTTCTAATGGAAAATAGGAAGTACTTATTAGGTCCGGGTTTGCAATTGGGTGATTTACGTGAATTGAGTAATGACTATGTAAGTCATGCTTATGTATCTACCAAATTGGCTGAGGCAATTATTGCAGACAAGGCAAAAAAGGTAACGAAAGCCAGAACCAAAATGAGTAAAAAAGGTAAGAGTAAACCAGTTAGTTTACCTACCAATTTGCGGGCAAGTTTTGACAATTATTTGAATATCATCGAAGGCCAAAACGTAATGGCTTATCTAGAAGGTACAGATTTAAAAGATGAAGTGATTGTGGTTTCAGCACATTATGATCATCTGGGAAAACGAGGGAATGATATTTTCAACGGTGCAGATGATAATGGTTCGGGAACAAGCACTGTCATTAGCATTGCAGAAGCTTTTTATAATGCAAAGGTGGCTGGTGAAGGTCCACGAAGAAGTATTTTGTTTTTGTTGGTTACAGGCGAGGAGAAAGGACTGTTAGGGTCCAAATATTTTGCAGAAAATCCTACCATGCCGCTTGAAAACATTATTGCAAATGTAAATGTGGATATGATTGGAAGAATAGATGAGAACCACACTCACCCGAATTATATTTATGTGATTGGTTCTGATCGCTTGAGCACAACATTGCATGAAATCAATGAAAAAGCAAATCAGGATTATGTGCAGCTTGAACTTGATTACACGTACAATTCAGAGGAAGATCCAAACAGATATTATTACAGATCAGATCATTACAATTTTGCGGAAAAAGGAATTCCTGCTATTTTCTATTTCAGTGGTGTACATGAAGATTATCATCGCCCGTCAGATACGGTTGAGAAAATTTTGTTTGACAAGGCCGCAAAAACTGGAAAGCTTATTTTCCACACAATATGGGAGCTCGCCAACAGAGACGAAAGAATCCAAGTGGACCGAACAGAATAGTCGTCTGGAGCGAATTATTTAAATCTAAGATCAAAATTGGTTCAAAGCAAATTTTGGCCAAAAGCTGTTTGTTCTCAAAACATTCATAATGAATGATTTGGCATTGCTCAACCTATTTTAATTCAAATCCAATCACTATACCCATATATTCTGCAAGTAACCACAATCACAATGTATTTATTTTGCTTTTGACTTGACAAACAAAATAATACACCATATATTTGAATCAATAACTAATAATATTTAGACATGGATCCACCATACTCGAAAAAGGTGGAGCATATTATAAGCTCTGCCGAAAATCCACAATCAAGCATCTAGCCCTTCAAATTATAGGTGAGCTTCAATACTGAAAAACACAACATAACTTTTGGAAAAAGACATAAAAGGGATTTGCTTGAAAACCCTATCAAATCAAAGAAAAACAACGATCCATTGAAGAATTAAATCCTGATGTAAGCCAGTTGAGCTCCCTCCTTCATCTGGCTTACTTTTAAGGCTAAAATAATTACACCTTTTAAAAAGCAGATTGATCTCGTCAATCTGCTTTTTTTATTTCCACTGTGCAAAAACTTGTGCATGATTTTTGTTAAGTATATATTTGCGTTCCCGTTTTAGGGCGATTAGCTCAGTTGGTTTAGAGCACCTGGTTTACACCCAGGGGGTCAGCAGTTCGAGTCTGTTATCGCCCACA
>JAHDDD010000349.1 GCA_020629535.1 Saprospiraceae bacterium | reverse complement strand
ATTGACAATGATGGTGATGGCTTTAATTCGGATGAAGATTGCGACGATAATAATGATGCCATAAATCCTGATGCAGAAGAAATTCCAAACAATGATGTCGACGAAAATTGTGATGGTGAGGCCTTGATCATTGACAATGATGGCGATGGATTTAATTCAGATGATGATTGTGATGACAACAACATTGCGATAAATCCTGATGCCGAGGAAATTGCCAACAATGGTATTGATGAAGATTGTGATGGCGGAGACTTGATCAGTTCCTCCCACGAACTGAATTTGAACACATTCAAACTCTATCCAAACCCTGCAAATAACTGGATGATTATTGAACGTGATGGAGGCGGCGAACAAGAATATATAATCTTTGGGGCCAATGGTCAAATTATAGAAAGAGACAAAATCAAAGGCGCTATAACAGAGATAAATACCAACAATTTTTCTTTTGGCAATTACATCATTAAAATCATCGGATCGTCTAAATTGAAGTTTATCGAAATGCCTTTTGTGATCTCGAGATAATAGATAAGTAACAAAAGGTTTTCTGTCAGTTGGTTAGATTCTAGACTATTTAAAAGAACAAACACTGACTAACAATATTGAAATGGGCGCCTAAACTCATTATATTAGCATGTAAGATAGCCTTTCAATGTATCAAAAGAACATCTTTCCAATATATGTCTTGATTTTACTGATCCTTGCTTTTTTTTCATGCAGTGAAGAAAAAAAGGATGTTGGTATTCATACATCTCCTCTAAGTCAAAACGAAATTTTAGAACTTGACCTTAGGTCAGCGAATGAACTTAAAAACGATGATAAGCTATATTTCTCTTTGATCCAGATAAAGCACCTAATGGTCAATAAAGATTCAGCAAACGCTGAGCAACTTTGGGCCAACGCTCAGGTCTTTAAGAAAAAAATAACCAAGAAGGACTTGCTAGCTCGATGGCATCATACAAAATATAAATACTTCGCATCCACAGATTCTATAAAATATGACGAACTCAATACTGCGATGACACTCATCGCAGAGTTGCCACCTCATCATTCACTGTTTGATATTTACCGCGACTATTTTGAGCAATATGCTGTTTCGTTGAAAGAGTTTGATAAAGTAGAAACAGAAGTTACTCGAATCCAAGAAGCCTTGGCTAATGATAAATTAAAATTATCAAAAGACGATCGATTCTATTTTGATCAACTATGCATGAGGTTTTACCTTGAGAAAGGGGAGTTAACAAAAGGTCTTGATCATGCCGAGACAGCATTGAATTATCACGCTGTAGACTCCTTGGAAAATCCATTCTATTTAGCTGAAATTTTAAAATTGAAAGCCAATTTATTATATAATGATTATTCCGATAAGGAAGCAATAGAAGCTTATAAATCAAGTTTTCAATTGTATAGAAAATGTGCCACTGAACAGGACAAAGGCTGGAAAGTCATTTACGATTTGTGTTTGGCGCTGAAGGAAGATGGGAAAATTGAAGAAGGCATAGAATGGATTAAAAAATGGGATTGGTATCCACACAAAAAGTCATGGACCACATTCAAAAAACATGAATTGAATGGTTTGTTTGCGCAGAAAAAAGGCGATTGGAAAAATGCAGTGAAAGCATATGAACAAGCATTGGCGAATGTATCTTCTGAAATTTTGCCTCGTGATTTAAAAGATGTGCATTTATCTCTTGGAAGAACGTATAAAAATATTGGCCATTATTCGAAAGCAAAATCAACGTTTGATTGGGCAATAGATCGATATTCTATTAAAGAACTTGGAGAAGGATTGTTTCATAGCTACTTGGAGTGGCAGATATTTTGTGCCAGTTTGGAAGCCAATATAAAAGTGGCTTCTGACTCATCAACGGTCGAAAAAATAATTGAAGAAGCTAAAAATTGGATCTCCAAATTGGATGCACATTTGGTAGATGTAGAGAAATCTGATGCGCTTCGAATGTATGATTTAAGCAATAACTTATATGCTCTTCAGTTTGAAGGATTATACAAACTGTATCGACTAACCAATGAGCAGTCCTTTTTAAAAAAGATAGTATTGGAGAAAGAAAAGCTCCATGGTATGAGCCTATTTGTCTCTAAACTAAGTAATGATCCTGTGATCAAATCGTCGATCAGAAGATTGATCAACCAAAAGATTGAATTGGAAGCAAGGGCTGCAAAAGGCGAGGAATTGACTTCAGCACTAAACCAGGTCCGCGATTCATTTGCAATGGTTTCGCCCACCTATCATAAAATCATATACGCCGATGAAACAGAATTCACAGATGCTGCAATGAAATATTGCGAAGAAAACAAGGTATCACTTTTTCAATTTTTACCTTCTTTTACAGCAGCCGAATCTTTGGCAAATGTGATCTCTTCTTCCGGCATTGAAGTATTCCATCTTTCAGTACCCTATGAACCTTTTAATCACAAATTTGATTTCTGGTTGGATTCATTACATGGTAGATTTTTTGAGCCTGTAGAAAAATATCTCGAGCACAAAGAATTGATAATTATTTCAGGAGAGTATGCTGAAGAAATTCCATTTGATGCTTTGCGTATTAATAACGGAAGCCAGTATATGCTTGAAGAGTATTCAATAAGTTATGCGTACAGCATTAAAGATTTAATGTTTAGAAATGATAGAGGGAAAATTCCTGAAAATTTCAATTTAATTGCCTATTCATTTACGGATGCTGAAACTATTAAACAGACTGGTTCTGAAGAATTTAGAAATGGTGGTCATCAATTGAAAGAGCTCGTTGGCTCTTACAATGAATGTAAAAGAATTAAACAGCAATTCGGTCATCGGTGTAAATTGGTGACAGGCAATCAAGCTACAAAATCTCATTTTGTCAATAATGCATTGGATTATGATTTAGTGCATCTGGCTTTACATGGGAAAGGAAATTTTACTTCTTTAAGGAATAATCGATTGTATTTTCGTGAGGAATACCTTGAGAATGCTGAGTTGCAAAATCTGAATAGTAGCATTGATTTGCTTTTTCTAAATGCATGTGAAACCAATCGAGGCAGGACAATAGTTAATCATGGATCAAACTCAGTTTCAAGGGCATTTGCAGAAATCGGAGTACCGAGCATTATCACTTCCTTGTACGCGATTGATGATAACAGCGTTACTGAGATTGTAGCCGATTTTTATCGATTGCTAGACAACTCGTACAATGTGAAGAAAAGCCTTGTAGAGGCCAAACGTCTCTATTTGAATAAGTACAAAGATGACCCATTGGGCCATCCTTTTTATTGGGCATCTTTGAATCTTTATGAAAACTAAAAGATGTAGATTTCGTTCAAAGCAAAATCTTACTCATCTGCCAATGTAACCGAATTCACTTCTCCGTTCTTATCTAATGTGTATTTTAAAATACTGTAACCTTCATTTGGTATCCCATTTTGATCTACTACGATATGATCCGGATCGGAAGTCCTGTTTGTGACATTTTGCGCTATATCAGAAGCATAGAAAAGTTCTGGGATGTGGTCATGATCTAGGTCGATGCCTTGCATTATGATTCCATTAGAACTAACTCTGTTTGATGTATTTCCATTTCTTGGTCCTTTGTGTGGCATGATTTTTTTGTTTTAAGCAATGATTACAATTTTAGTAATTTTTTGTGGCAGAAGGCGGTTATTTTCGTCTGCTTTGATTTCTGACTTTTCATAAGACACAACATGCAAACCATTCTTGAGACAGTCTCCATTAAATAATGCATCTTTTGATAAAGAAGTTAAATTTATAACTTCCATGTTTGGACCATATTCCAGTTCAACATAACCATCATAATTCAGATCTAGGCCAACGGAAGGCCCTTTCCTTAAATCATTGGGCAAATCATTTTGATTGATTGTAATTCCCGCTGAATGTTCATCACTCATAAATTTTAGATTTTAAATTGTTTAAAAAGCATTGACTGCAACAAGATTATAGAGTCTGGGAGTTGAGAAACGTTACCCTTTGCGGCAAAATATTATGAAAAGCATTGATCTGCCATGATACATCATTGAAAGGACCACGGACAAATTCATTTTCTAAATGGTTAAATCGATGAGGTCTCATGAGGAGGTAATTATTTCTTCAATTTCGAAGCTGAACCATTTGCATCACGCATTTTTTTACTTAAATTTGCGCTCCATTTGGTCTCGTAGCTCAACTGGATAGAGCAGCTGCCTTCTAAGCAGCAGGTTTCAGGTTCGAGTCCTGACGGGATCACTAAAGAAAAAGGTCTGACTTTGTCAGGCCTTTTTTTTATGTGATGCGGTGAGGACGAGAAGTTTATCCCGATTTTTTTTCGGGAAGTCCTGACGGGATCACTAAAGAAAAAGGTCTGACTTTGTCAGGCCTTTTTTTTA
>JAHDDD010000348.1 GCA_020629535.1 Saprospiraceae bacterium | reverse complement strand
AACTCTTTTGATGATAAAGTTTTATTGAATTCTTGTTGGTAAATATTCTGGATTGTCTTGCGGCTCAATACACCTTTAATAACTTTCAAATCATCCATTACTCCGTTGAAAAAAAATTGTTTCTGAGGATTTGAACCCAAGGTGAAATAGTCCAATCCCGCATCTGAAATTATATTCTTACCAAATTTTCGGTCGTTGATATAAATTTCATTATTCCCACTTTTTTTATCAAATGTGCATGCGATGAAAGTCCATTCATCTACCACCGGTTCGATAGTATTCAATGCATCATCATTGTCGCAAAAGAGTGAATATTTTAAACTTTGTCCTTTGGAATCCACGCAAATGGAGCGGCCTCCATTTTCATCTCGATTTGAGAAGATTGTCATCGATTGATCAATACTATTTAGCTTAACCCATACTAGCACCGTTAATCTAGGAAAACTGTCTTTATTGATATCCAATGGAATTTCCAAAAAAGAATTGACACCATTGAATTCAATTGCTGCATTAGGATTGCCATCTCTGTCTGAGGTAAGAGTAATATTATGTGTTTTGATGTCAGAGACTCTATGTTCAGTGTCATCTACATGACCGTTGAAGGTGAGATGCAACAATTCGTTGTGCTGGGCATTTACATTTACACTGAATAGAAGGAGCAAGCAGAAGAAGGTTCCTTTATTCATTGACATTATTGTGGCTTTAATTTTGGTTCGACGTACTACAAAGAATAAAATCAACGCCTCGAAGTAACATACTATAGTGTGGTTCCCCATTATTTTGTGTTTGATAATCTTGAAATTCAAATCCAATGATGTATGACGGCCTTGTATATGTTAAAGCATTGGTATGAAGTTTAATAAATTAACTGAATTTTTTAAATTTAAGTTAAGAAGCATTCTCAAGAGATACAACTTTCTAAAAGCTCACTAAATTGTGCACAAGAACAATGGAGTAGTATCACACCACAAATTGCTTATTACCCCAGAGCAACCATCGTTTTGGCAACACCTTCATCAAAAAAAGATCTTTCAAAAGGATTTGTGATAAGTAATTTGTAATCGAGTTTTCACATCTGCCTTACGTTAAGGTTCAGCATAAAAATCAATGGCCCGATAAGAATCATTGTTCATTAATTGAGTACTTTTATTAATTATGAAAGTAGTAAAACTCGAACATCAAGTGTATGAAATAGCCAACTTCTTATCAAAGGAGGAGTGTGACGAGCTCATTGATTTGAGCGAGAGCTTAGGATACGAAACGGCAAAAATCAATGCTTTTGGTAGCACCCAAATTGTGAATACTCATATCAGAAACAACCAAAGAATAATACATGATGATCGAACATTGGCAGACCAAGTGTGGTCAAAAATCAAAGACCATGTCATCGAATATTGGCAAGAAAGAAAAGCTTGCGGCCTGAATGAAAGATTCAGATTTTATAAATATGCAGAAGGCCAAGAATTCAAGAGACACACAGATGGTAAGTTTGTAAGAAATACAAATGAAAGAAGTGAATACACCCTGCTCATTTATCTGAATGAAAATTTGACCGGAGGCGAAACAGAATTTTCCAGAATTAAAATCAAACCTGAAATCGGAAAGGCTGTTTTCTTCAAACACGAAAGAAGACATTCTGGAAATAAAATTATTTCTGGTGTTAAGTATGTTCTGAGAACTGATATTATGTATCGAGGAGTATAATGGCCAAATACTTCATTCAACCAAGATAAACTACCTAAAAAATCTCTATAGATGGTTAAACACCATTGCCTTATTGACTTATTAAGAGCACCTAGAACCATGCTGATAAAACATCATTCTAAGTGCTCAATTTTTATCACAAATACTTCCTTACTTCCTACTTCGGTATCTGGTTCTCACAGACTTTTCTCCATTGTTTTGGATAGGGTTCAATTGTTTTAACTCATCCGATTGTTCTTGCGCTGAAACTGGGGAACAACCTTCAGGAGCTGCATAAAAAGCAGCATCTGCTGTCACCTCAAAGCCAAGTCCCAACTCCACATATTTGCCGGCGGCTGTACCACAGATATAACTCACATCTGCATTGGCACCTGAGATGGTGTTTGTGGCGGAGATGGTCTCATCTGTACTGAGGTATTGAAAATTGGTGAAGTCATCAGTTGGACTCGCGTAGACCAGATCAAGTGTGCATGGATCCTCACAGATTTCAACCACCATTTCATTTTGTCCATTCACGGATACATCTCCGAAGCAACCATTGAGTGATACTGAAGTAATCGTTGCAATAATTGGAGAATTATCAACATCTTCTGAGATGGTTTGCAGAGCAATTTGGGCGTTTCCATTTACATCGAAAACAACATTTGTTGTTCCTATAGTAGAGAAAGTGATATTCGTTGTGGCATTTGGTGTTCCAGTGATGACCCAAATCATTAAATCACCTAAACAGACAGGACTATTGTTTGTGAAACTGGTAATTTCAGGGATTGGATTTACGCTTACTGATGCTCCATTTGATAAATTCAGGTTACCGCATACACCGCTGCTAACTTGTGTTAATTGAAGAATAGAACTTCCTAAGCCTACAGATGGATTAGGATCTATAATGGTAGCTGTCCCATCAACATCTAACACAGCAGTTCCTGTAATTCCATTTAATAAATATTCAACGACACCAAAAGCCACAGTGTTCGCAGAAGGAGCAGGCAGCAAGGTGTAAATAGCGTCCTCTCCCTCACAAATGGGACTATTAGATATGGCACTCACGATGTCCAAAGCCGCATTTACAGTTAGACTTGAAGTTACGCCAGTTGCATCTCCTGAGCATCCATCAAGCATTAGATTTGAAGCTGTTAGCGTAATTGGAGAATTATTAACAAAGTCGTTGTCTGAATTAAAATAGATACCATAATTTCCGTTCGCATCAAACGTAGCATTGTAATTTCCAATATTTGGAATGCTTATGCTAAAAGTGGCGTTTGGTGTGCCAGTAAAATCCCAACCAACAAGATCTCCCACACACACGGGACCATTATTTGAAACAGAAGAAATGACAGGATCTGTGTTATAAATGAGTTCGAATTCTCCTACTTGATTTAAATCAAATCCACCAACCATAACGTAATATTGTGTTCCTAAAACAGTATTAAATGTTATTTCAGGGAATGATCCGCATGCATCATAGCTTAAGTCTTCACAAATTAAAGTTCCATTACAATCTCCAGTGTACAGATACATTAGGGCATTAAAATTTTGGGAGATTGTTGAGCATGTAGATAATGTTATTTCACCGCCGGTCCCAACAAATGAATACCAAAGTGATTTTGAGTAGAAACTAGAAGTTCCATTGGTATAGCAATTCGGAGTAACTGACATACTTGCGCAAAATGTATTTCCAGATACAACTTCACCGCAGACAAGTGGTTGTGCATTGCTGCAAGCATCATTCGTGTAGACAGGATTTACAGTGATGGATGCAGAAAAACTGCTTGCATCTCCACTACACCCATTTAGCATTAGATTTGAAATGCTTGCTGTAAAAGTGCCTATATTTTGTGCTGCATCAAAAAATGAATAATTTCCATTTTGATCAAGAGCTTGGGAGTAATTCCCATATCCCGGAATGATCAAATCGAATGTAGCATTAGGAGTTCCTGTTACAAAAAATTGAAAATCACCTCCTTCACAAATTGGAGAAGAACCGGCAGTGAGAGATGTTATTTCTGGTACTTCATTTACAGTATATTCAATTTCAAATTCTGTAGTATAATCAACAGTGCAACCATCAAGTGTTACGCTCTGTATATAATTCAAGTATGTACCTGGGACATATTGTGTTGAAATTAGAATAAGTCCGTTACTGTTTAGCGTAAAGTTATTAACTGCGCCATTGAAAATTACTACAATATCTGCACCTGGGGTTCCATTTATCTCAATCAATTGACTTTCTCCTTCGCAAGCTGGGTTTGGAGTAGTATATGCAAAGCTTGTGATTTCCGGATTTTCCATTACCTCTACACTGGCACCATTGCTCAATGATAATGGACATAAATTATTTTGATTTCTGATTTCAGTTAATTGGATTTCTGAACCTGGAATTCCCACAGGTGGATTTAATTGCTCTATAACTTCCTGGCCATTGTAGTCAAGATAAACAAAGCCGGGTACACCATCTAAAATGTAGGAAACCAAGCCTCCTGGTGTTGGATCAGAACCTGGACTAGGACCAATAAGATATGCTGCATTCTCACCTTCACATATAGGCCCGTTAGATGTTACAGAAACAGAATTTGGGCAAGGTGTGTTAGCACAAGTTATGTCCAATTGAAAATTTCCAGTGCTATTCTGAAATCCAAAAACAGCGATCAAATACACAGTACCTGGGGTTGAATTCCAGCTTGCTATTGATCCACCACCAGAAATACCACATCC
>JAHDDD010000014.1 GCA_020629535.1 Saprospiraceae bacterium | reverse complement strand
CTCCTATGATCTTCGCATCTTCACCTTTATCAATGGCCTCCATACAACATTCATACACTGCCAACAATAGTTTCGAAACCATATGCCAGTAGATGGACCCAAGGCCTTCATAACCAAAGAACGTACCTGACCGACCGGTGAATTTTCTGTGCTCAAAAACCTTTTCGAAAATCAAAAGAACTGCATCTCTCTCTTTCTCAATCAGCGTCTGATAACTTGGGTTTAATTTTTCAAGCGCAGAGGCAAGATCATTTGCATTTTTAAAATTTCCATTGAAATGAAACCCTCCGTCCAAATCTTTCTCGACAATAGTTAAATCTCCATCATTCAATAATTTTGAAAGCAAGGAAGAAGACTCCACATCAAGTTTAGAAATGTTGTTCTTTTCCAGAAATTTTGGCAACTCCTTATTTGGATATAATATATAACTATACTGATCGGGCCTAAACAATTTGCTTGCCTTCATCGCATTTAATACTTCCAATGCTTCTGCTGGGCTTAAAAAACCAGAACTTAGTACAGCCACCTGACCTTCCAGCATTTCCTCCAATCGAGCTATCGTGAGACTCTTATCTGACTTGCTACCGATCAGATTATAAGCATGGTATAGATTGTCTTGTCGTTTGTTCGACTCAATGGTTTGTTCAATGCATTTCAACGCATTAACGGTGAACTCTTTAAGTTCATTGAAGCCTACACTTTGTTTATCTCCTGAAAATCCGTTGGTGTAAATTCCTGATCTGTACTTAGATCCAGCCTCACCGACCTTATCGGTAAATTCTTTACGCCATTCATCAGAGATACTATCTATATGAGAAACATAAGATCGGAGTGCAGTTTGCATTTCCGCAAAAAAGTCTGCCAATTCTGATGAAACAGAGATATCATCATGTTGGTCTTTTTCCAATAGATCATTTAAAAATCTAAGAAACCTTCGAATGTAGTAAACGGTAACCATCGAAATTCCGTTGCCGACCAATGCATTGTTTGCATCGTTCCATTCCGGTCTTTGGGTATTCAGCCAAATGCCTCCTTCAGGAATGAGATTTGATAGTTTGGCAAGCACGGTTGCCAAAATCTTTTCCATGAAATTAACGTGATGAATGGATCCGTTGTTCGTTGTAAGTAAGGCACCATCCGCTCCCATTTTCGATCGAATCTCTCTGATCTTTTCATCAAGCTCAAAATCAAACTCAATGGTGTCCTTTGGATTTTTGTATATATCCTGATATGCTTTTATCCTATAGGGAACATTCGCATACACAAAGAGATCTTGATCAAAATAAGATTGTAATTTTTCAGGTGAGAGCTTCTGTAAGTACTCCAAAAATTTGAGCAAGTAAATAATTTGATGATCTCCCCAATAGCCTATGTAAGCCCACGGATTGTCTGGTTCGATTGTCTCCCAATCAAATCCATCTTTTGTTACGCGATAAGGATTGTAACCTTCAAAGGTGGATGCATTGAGAAACTTATGAATCATACTTTCAGTAAAGCACGGATATGAAATGCCAAGTGCTTCCCAGTTTTGAAATATATCTCTCCAGTTACCCTGATAATCTAAGATGATCGACCCATCCAATTCATTTTGGGTATTGATGTCGAAACGATTCCAAGGTCTGCTCGGGTCACCATGTCTGCGACTAAAGGTCAATGGCAAATATTCATGAGCCAATCTTTGTAAATCAGGATCATCTATTCTTGACGCTCCTTCTTTCAATTCAAAAAGTGTGAATTCCGAAGGCAGATCATTTATAAACTGAGAATATTTCTGGAACACCTCACGATTTGCATTTTGCAAATATGCTTGAAAATCAGACTTGGGAATCTGGTAATTATTTTGAAATATTCCACCCCGCATGATGTTGAACAAGGTGTTGGCAAAATGTCTTGAGTCTCCCTTCGGATCGTTTGATTTCTGCAATCCATCGGAAGCAGCAACAAGGCCAATCAATTTATTTGTACCCGCTTCAATATCATTCTCGATATGGGAATCGAGATCTTTTGCATTTTTGATCTGATCACTGAGTGCTAGAATTGAAGAGTGGTTTTTATTTACGTCTGCTATGATTTTCCAGTCCTTGCCACTTGATGCAGCCAATCTCAATTGACCGGAAATAAAGTAAGCTCCTTTCTCTGCTTTTACATCTAATTCAGGCTTCAAGTTCTCGCCATTTCTAAATGCATCTAATTGCAATGATGAAAGCAACACAGTAGGTTTATGAAAACCAATATTCCAGGCCACATTTGCTTTAAGAGATTCGCTGGCTTCTGCTCTATCTACAATGGTGGCACTCAAAGCGTATATGCCCAAAGAGGAAGTAGCGATCAACTCACTCCGCTTGTATGCGTCCACTAGGTTACTTGAAAAATTTTGAAGGTCTGTGCCTACTTGTGCTGGTAAGATATTTTGAATCCCATCAAGGACAGAAATTTCAACTTGCTGATCGCTTAGATTTACCAGCCTCGATTTTCTGACAAACCCAAATTGATTGCTTGAGCACCATTGATACTGAAAACTGAGTTGCAGATCATGGTTGATCTCTTCAAAAATCACCTTGTTGCCATACAGATTCTTATATAGATTGCGCGTAATTTTGTAGACCCCACTTTGACGAACTGAAAGAGGTTCCCACAAATTGAATCCATCATCAGAATGTACTCTCAAGATCGTTTTCGAACCTGTTATCTCTGCCGACTCAGTGATCTTATCATCTGTATAATATGGAAACAATGCATATTCTGAATTTCTTCGGCCTGCTGTCAATCCACCATTGCTTGATATAAATAGCCAATGGTTTGATCCACTCACAATGCTCATAAAAAATGGTCGTAGATCATCGCTGTTTGAAATCTTAAAAAAGGTTTCCTGATCTATTTCTACTTTTTTGATATCGGTATTTTTCTCGACCACTTTTTCTTTTACTAAAGTCCCACTATTCATTTCTAATTTGATTTCAATTTTTGGTTTGTTTTTGTTTAATTTTTAGTTTCTGCTTGTTAGTCTTTTGCTGCTTTGAGCATCATTTCTTCAAGGTCAATGCTTTCAAAAAATCGGTCAATTTTCTCTACAGAATTTTCATTTTTATACGGATTCATTGAATGTACTTGCTGGAGTGCATAATAGGCTGCTCGAGGATGCAGCGCATACAACCCACGTTCATCCGTAGGTCCTTTTGCACAGATACCAAACCATTCTTCGTTCATGTTATTCTCACCTTCAATATAATCCTTCAAATATCCACCATTAGACCAAGAAGCATTGTTATCATGAATATCAGCAAAGGCTCTTTGGTCGAACCCAAATTTCCACCATCCATCACTAAATTGAAAAGTGAATCCGCCAATACAATTTCCTGCCAATCCAAGTCCTCCAGCATTTTTGTATATCTCTTGCCAATTGCCTGTCATATAATATGCTTGTGCAATTTGGTCTTCTTCCATTGAAATGGCATTGAATGCATCTGCGCCAAACTCAGTAAATAAAACAGGCTTGTTATATTTCTTTTTGAGTTCATCAAACATATCTCCGAATGAAATTCCCCGATAGGTATTGGTACCATAAATATCTACATCAGAACATTCATCAGCAATGATATCCAAAAACAAAATATCCCCATTACAAATCGCAACAGGATGATTGGGGTCGATGCTTTTCATTCTTTTTGCTGCCTCATTCATCAACGCATACATCGGTCTAGCTCTGTTTTCGCCAACGAACTTTTTCTTTTCTTCTTCATTGGGAATATTCTCGGTTTCTGCTCCATCCCAAAATAAGCCATAATTGTTTTCATTACCTAAGAGATACAAGAGCAAACCAGGCGTATCTTTATACTCATTCACTAAAGCTAATACCTCATCCACTAAAATTTTTTGAGTCGTTGAATCAGCATAATTCGTGGTTCCAATCCATTGTCCGTCTATGGTCAGACCGTATCTGCCAAAAGAGTGGTTCAGCATGGTATAAATTCCATGTTCTTCATATATGTATTGAATCCATTTGGCAGGTATGCCAGTATAGTGTCTGATGGCATTGACATGCATATTTTTAAGCAAAATCATTTCCGCATCCAGTCCAGTCTTTATTATTTCATCTGATTTATCCCACAATTGATCATTGATAGAATTGGTGCCGATGGGGACATAATCCCAGTTCATTCCATTGACCATGAATTTTTCACCATGTACATAAAGAAAATGGTCATTTTCAACTTGCACCACCTGAACAGATTGCTGCTGGGTACAAGTAGATTGCACCATTGAAAACATAAGGAGTATCGGGATGAGTCTTTCCATTCGAATAAGAATGAAAAATAATTATAATCTGAAAGTATTATAGAATTTTGAGGGATAGTTTTTAGTTAGATCGCTGCTTTGCTCGATGAGTGACCGTCGTTGCACTCGCTGAGAGACTTATTTTATGACTTTTACGATTTCCATTATTTTTATTAATTTAGAAATACAAAAGCCTGAAGATGAGAATACTCCTAGCCATATTATTGCTACTGCCCTTCTATGTCAATGCACAAGACGAAGAGTTGAATACAGTGATGCAAGAACTCCAATTTTCTGAGGATAGCATAAAAACAGTATTTGATTGGATAGCCAACAACATTCGTTATGATGTTAAAAAATTGGAACGAATTGAAGAAGGAAAAAACAAACCCATCAAAGGAAATTTCAAGACCCGCAGCGATTATGAAAAGCAACTTCTAAAAAAGGTAATTACCCATAAAAAAGGAGTCTGCCAAGATTACTCAATACTATTTGACGCTATGGTCAATGAGCTTGGATATGAGTCAATGATTGTGAAGGGATACACAAAAGATAAGCAAGGAAAAATCAACCACAAAATAGGCCACACCTGGAACGCAGTAAAAGTAAATAATGAATGGAAATTATATGATCCAACTTGGGGTGCCGGAGTGGTAGACGGAAGTAGATTTAAACAACAATACAATATCAAATGGTATGAAACTCCGGCCAATGAAATGGTCAAAACGCATATGCCTTACGACCCAATTTGGCAGCTATTAGATCAACCTGTCAGCTATGATGAATTCAAAGATTCTGATTATGATGGTGGGAAACTAAATCCTATTGATTTTCATCAAATGATTTCAGAACATTTGAGCTTGTCTGACACTGACCAAGCCCAAGCTGAATTGGACCGATCAAAACAAATGGGCAAGGCTATCAATCATGTAAAGAAATGGCACAATAATACTGAGAAACGCATACAAGTATCAGACACCAATGATCAGGTTCTCGACCTAAGCACTGCAAGTGAAACAATGACAGAAATTGTAGGGGAATTTAACGAATATATTGATTCCAAAAACAAAAGATTTAAAACAAATCAGTGGACTATAGAATACGCAAAACAACGCTTGCCAGCCATGAGAAACGAAACCATTGATATAAAAAATATTTTTGAAGATGCCAAGGATGTCAAAGACACAAAGATGAAACGGTCAGTCATTCAATCAATAAACCAAATAAAACAATTCCTAAAAAGAGTGGATGAGGAAGTTCAATATTTGGAAAAAGTATGACATGCTATAACAATCATCTGCACATTGGAGTCATTGGTATTTTGTAGAAATAATTATTTATTAGGTATTCAAAAACTTGCTCAGTGCAAAATGAGTGATGCCTTCTCGATTTGGTCCCGATAAATCGGAATAAATTAGGTGTGAGAGCCAGCATAGGAAGCCCCTTTAAATCGGTAAAATCTATACAAAGCAAAGCCAGAGTATTTACATCATCTTTTTCATCTTGCAAAAAGGATGATGTGAATAATAGAATTACTTAACTAATTACAAGATGACAAAGATCATTTTTTATAGTGAGGACAATCAAGAGCCTTTATTGCAATATTGATTTCTTTTGTAGTGAACCATTAATATAAGTTACTCATTTACAAATGAAATTATCAAATATTTTTAGACAGGAGAAAGACATTGCTTTCGAGGAAATACCAATTAGGGATAATTTTTATCAGACCTCTTCATTTTTTCCTATGCCCGTAACTTTGATTAGCACATTAACAGATGATGGCTTGACAAATCTTGGCTCTTACTCACTTTGCTTTCCACATATTATTTCAGGAAACCACTCCATGATATTAATTTCTCGTGGATCGAGTAATACTGCTCAAAATATTCTAAAAAGAAAAGTTGCTGCTATCAACTTTATCCCAGACCGGAAGAAATATATGAAAAATTGTGTCGAATTAGGATACCCTGGTGACACAACAGAAGAGAAAATGAAAAAAAGTATTTTCAATCTGGTTCCTTCCATGAGAGAAGGAAATGAAAAATATCCAATGATTGTATCTGAAGCGATTCAGGTGTTTGAATGCAGATGGGATGACTCCTTTAATTATAAGATTAATGAATCAGAATATCATTTTGTACTTCGGATTGAGAAAATTGTAATGCAAACATATTGGAAGGATGCGTTAGAAACGGGAGTCGAATTTCCGCCTTTACCAGTAGATTATGGATTTAGAGAAGGAATTCATTTTTGGTTTAGTAAGTTTTCTGCACCTTATGCAGTAGATGTGCCATCGGACAGGCAAGTGGAAGCATCCCACATTCAATTTCAAGCAAATCGCATCGACCCAAGCATACAATGGGAATTAGAGGCCTGTGAGAAACTAAAAAAAGTACCAAAGATATTTTTGAATAAAGTTTTGAAAGGCATAGTACAAGAAGCAAATAATCAAAAGGTAACTATTATCACTCCAGCATTCTTGGATAGCATCAAAAATTAGTGAAGAAAATTGGAGGAATATCATCACATTAAAATCATTCCTCCAATGAAGTATTCTCAGTTTTCAATTGAACTTTTAGGCTCCAATTTTGTCCCACACTTTTTGCAACTCTGGTTGATAAACCCTGACATTTCTTTATGATTAGGACAACTATGTGTGAATTCACTTGCCTTATTTTGCATCTTTCCACAACAAGGACAAGCGGTCTCACTTTCCGCACCACTTCCTTTACAATGATTTTTACACTGATATAACGCAGTGAACTCCTCTGAATCTGCATTCATAGGACAACTACAGTTCTTCTCACATGAAAACAATGCCATCGATACCAAAAAGGCAATCGGCACGAATTTTTTAAATCGCATAATGTTGAATTTTTATGAATTAATAACAATAAAATACGATGAATAAAAACCAAATATAAATGACGCATATCATTGGTTACATTGATATAGGTCATCGAAACAATTCCCACTTATAACCAATATTACAGAAGCATATACGATCAATAAGTGAATATTTGATATTGCTTTCCGGATCATTTATTTCATCAATACAATAAGAGTTCAGAATCTCTACTTTTTATTTAGAACATGCATTTAATAAGCGAAAACCACATACTTCTTTTCCTTCTGCAAATTCTTGTGTTACTGGGCTGTGCACGTACACTGAGTATACTATGTGAATCCATAAATGTGCCGTCCATCGCTGGTGAGATACTTGCCGGAATTATTTTAGGGCCAACAATATTGGGGAGATTATCTCCTTCGTTTCAATCTTGGCTTTTCCCTCACGATCAGACACAATCAATTATGCTAGAAACGGTAGCTTGGTTGGGTGTGTTTTTCTTGTTACTTTCCTCCGGATTTCATGTTAATGCAAAGCAATCGTTAAAAGGGGGACGTGTGGCGATGCTCATTGGAATTGTTGGAGTTTTATTTCCAATTTTTGTAGGCCTACCACTTTTTTACATGATGGATTCTATCTATTGGGGAGAGAAGGCCACCGCAATAACTTTTGTTTTATTTCTTTCAGTGGCTGGATCCATTACTGCAATTTCTGTAGTAGCCAGAGTCTTAGAAGATCTTAAAATCAATGACACTCCACAAGCAAATCTCGCCCTTTCTGCTTGCGCCATAAATGATTTGTTTGGATGGTTTCTATTCTCAATAGTAATGTCCCTGACAACAACACATATATTGAGTCCCATAAAACTAATTGGTTCTACTGCTATAATTATTGGCTTTGTGATTTTTAGCATTTTATTTGGTGGTACAATTTTGAGTTGGGCTCTTCAACTTGTCAAAAGAACAAAATTGGCTCAGCCAGCCGCAACACAAACTCTTCTCATTAGTGTAGGGCTTTTATGTGGAGCAATCACACAATATTTAGGAATCCACGCAATTCTAGGTTTCTTTATAGCTGGTATGGTGATAGGGAGTTCAGAAGAAGTAACGCATACACAAACCGGTAGTATTTCTGAAACTTTACATGCGATCTTTGTACCACTCTTCTTTGCCTCCTTAGGTCTTCACATTGATTTTTTATTGGGCATTGAATTTTGGCCAACACTGATTTTTACATCCATCGCAATTCTAGGAAAATTTGCGGGTGCGTGGCTTGGTGCTAAAATGGGGAAACTTTCTTCACAAACCTCGATCTTCATGGGTTTGGTGTTTATTCCCGGAGGGGCAATGGAAATCGTAGTAGCTTCTCTCGCATTTGAATTGCAGTTAATAGGTCAGACAATTTTTGTTGCTATTGTTTTTGCAGCACTCATTTCTTCAATCCTTGCAGGACCATTGATTGGAATGCAGGTAAGGAAAATAGAATTGTTTAACGTCCATTAAAATGATTTTACTCACTTAAATTTTGTACAATGAGAAAAATACTTGTACCCACAGACTTCTCTTCCTTAGCTGACAATGCTCTAAGTTATGCCATTGAAATTGGCGGCAATTTTAGTGCTGAACTTTTACTCTATCATGTGTATACTTTTCACAGAAATGTTGATTACAATTGGGACTTTCCAAAAGACCAACAACCTTTTGAAAAAAATATTCAGAAACAAATGAACTCGTCAAAAGCCAAATTTGAACAAAAGATTAATCAAAAAGGATTGGTTGTACATACGAAAATAAAAGAGGACCAGATTTTTGCATTGTTTGAAAGAGTGGTAAATGAAGAAGGCATTGATCTCATCATAATGGGAAGTAAAGGTGCCTCTGGATTAAAAAAAATCATCTTTGGTAGTGTAGCTGCAACTGCTTTAGAAATGGCGAAAGTTCCTCTATTGGTGATTCCTCCAAATTTTTCCTTTTCGAATGTAAATAATATTCTTTTTGCTTTTGATCGACAAGAAGTATCGACTGATGATGTAGAACCCTTAAGAGAAATTGCTCAAAAATTCAATGCAAAAGTTACGATACTCAATGTAGCCTCAGGAAAGAATGACAACCAAGAAAATTCATCCAGAATTCATATTGAAAACGTCAGAACTGAATTCAAAGAAATTCCACTTTCTGAAAGTGTATCTGTTAGCATTAATGAATTTGTAGCACAAAACAACTTCGATATGATCTGCTATATCAGGAGGAGAACTGGTCTCTTTGAAGGCCTTTTTAAAAGAAGTGTATCAAAATCACAAGTGTATGATTTCGACATTCCACTTCTGATAATTCCAAAAGTGTAAGATCCTATTTATACATGGATGTATTGTATTCTAAGAATTAAATATTAAACCAATACAATTCAAAAATACCTGTTTGATGAGAGTCATATGCTAGGGTGATCTCAGTCACCCTTTCCTTTAATGGGATGGTTTAATTTGTGTCAATAAGTCAACATTAAAATCTTTTTATGAGAGGATTAACTTTATTATGTCTTTTTAATGTCCTAGGTAGCCTTTCAACATTATCCCAAAATGCAACCGAAATCATTACAAAAATGGATGAACTGAGGAGAGGAAATTCTTCATATTCTGAATTATCTATTTCAATCATCAGACCAAAATGGACTAGAAAAATGGATGTTCGTAGCTGGGCTCTTTCAACAGAATACTCAATGATTTTAATCACCTCGCCTGCAAGAGAAAAGGGAACGGTATATCTAAAAAGAAAAAAAGAAATTTGGAATTGGGTACCTCGAATTGAAAGAAACATTAAACTACCTCCTTCAATGATGATGCAATCTTGGATGGGTTCGGACTTCACCAATGATGACTTGATCGAAGAATCTTCAATTGTTCAAGATTACAATCACAAACTACTAGAAGAATCATCACTTAACTCAAGGGATGTATACGTCATTGAATTAATTCCGAAAGAAAATGCTCCTGTGGTGTGGGGCAAAATTTTGATTTGGGTTGACATGGAAGACTACTTAGAACTAAAAACAGAAATGTACGACGAGGATGGTTTTTTAGTAAGTACCATTCATTTTTCAGACATCAAAGAATTCGGCGACAAGAAGCTTCCCGCAAGAATGGAATATATACCTGAAGAAAACGAAGGCTACAAAACAGTTCTAGAATATAATCATATTGATTTCGATATTGATATAGAAGAAAACTTTTTTACGGAAAGAAACATGACAAGAATTCAATAATCAAATGATACGGCTTTTCCTAAAATTGGCTTGGAGAAACATTTGGCGAAACAAACGCAGAACTCTCATCACTTGTTCGTCGATAATGTTTGCAGTCGTTTTGGCTGTATTACTTTATTCCGTCAAAGATGGGATGTTTGAGAAAATGATAGAAAACTCCGTTTCTTTTTTCTCAGGATCTGTTCAAATACAAGACTCATTGTTCTTTGATGATCGAAGCCTAGACAATTCTTTCATATTGGACTCAACAACCAAAGACATCCTAGTTGAGAATGAAGAAATTGTTTCATTCTCAACAAGGATTGAATCATTTGGGCTCATAGCCAGTGATTATAAAACAAAAGGAGCCATGGTAATTGGAGTTGACCCAGAACAGGAAAATTATATCACATCATTGAAAGAACGATTGATTATTGGGAGCTACTTGAATGAGAAAGATAACGGTGTATTATTAGGATCGGCTCTGGCCGAATTGTTATCAGTTTCAGCGAATGACACCATAGTCATTTTAGGTCAAGGTTTTCAAGGAGCAAGTGCCGCTGGTAAATATCCAATAAGTGGGATCATAAAGCTTTCATCACCAGAACTCAATAGACAGATTATTTACATGCCATTAAATTTAGCTCAAGATTTATATGGGATGTATGATCGGATTACAACAGTAGCACTCAAATTACAACACATCAATGAGTCTGAAAATATAGATAATATTCTCACTGCTCAAATACCAAGTTTAAATGTTTTGAACTGGAAAGAAATTATGCCTGATTTAGATCAATTGATCCAGAATGAGGATGCAGAAAATGTGATCTTTTTGGGTATACTTTATCTACTTATTTCTTTCGGAATTTTTGGCACCATACTCATGATGTTGCATGAACGAAAATTTGAATTCGGGGTTTTAAATGCCATTGGATTGAGGAACTCAAATTTGGCAGCCATTGTAATTTTAGAAAATATTTTGATTTCGTTGATAGGCTCCCTTCTTGGAATTCTTTTAAGCTTTCCCGTAGTGCTATACTTTCATATAAATCCTGTTAGGATTACAGGTGACTTGGCGCGTGTATACGAAGATTTAGGTTTCGAACCTGTATACTACTTCGCATTAAATGCGGATATTTTTATAAACCAAACACTCGTTGTGCTACTCATTTCTATCATACTTTCATTTTACCCAGCTTTTAATTTGTTTAGGCTGCATCCTGTCAAATCAATGAATACTTGAATATGATGTTGATTTCATTAGCATGGAAAAATATTTGGCGAAAGCCTATTCGTAGTATGATTGTTATCCTTTCTATCATTCTAGGATTGTGGGCTACAATATTTATGTTCGCATATGTAGCAGGAATGGTGAATCAAAGGTTTGAAGATGCCATTGGTTTTGAAATTTCACATATTCAATCTCATCATCCTAACTTTATTATTGATAACGAACCTCAATTTATTCTCTCTGGTGAAAATGATATTCGTCAAAAATTTTACAACCAGAAGCATCGTTAACGGTATGATCGGATCCGCCAATAAATCGCAAGGAACTCGCATCCTAGGCATAGTACCAAGTGAAGAGTATGAACTGACAAAAATCAATGATTTGATAGCCGATGGCAGGCCACTAAAAGACACAGACAAAAACAAAATCGTTATTGGACAAAGTTTAGTTAAAAAGCTTAAATTAAAATTAAGGTCTAAAGTTGTACTCACATTTGCAGATGCAAATCATGAGATTATTTCAGGTGCTTTCAAAGTGGTTGGGATTTTTCAAAGTTACAATTCTAACATAGAAGACAAAATCTGCTATGTAATAAAAAAAGACTTAAATGAATTATTGAGCATTGGAAATAACTCACATCAATTGGCTATTCTACTGTACAACAATGATGATCTAAATTCTTTAAGCCAACAACTAAAACAAACTTATTATGAAAACCAAACCGAAACTTGGGAAGAAATCAGTCCTGAATTAAGTATGATGGTAAATTCAATGGACCAATACATGGTTATTTTTCTCATAATCATACTTCTTGCTCTTTGCTTCGGAATAATAAATACTATGTTGATGTCTGTTTTGGAGAGGATCAAAGAAATTGGAATGTTGATGTCAATTGGAATGAACAAAACCAAAGTTTTCATTCTCATCATGATAGAGACTATTTTAATCATTGGTCTTGCAATACCTTTCGGAGTATTGCTAGCATTTCTAACCATCAGCTACTTCAACACCTATGGTTTGGACCTAACAAATATGGCCAATGAAACTTTTAGAGAAATGGGATTTCAAACAATCATCTACCCCACGCTTTCATATACTTACTACCTAAGGATCATATTTATAGTAGCAATAGTTTCCTTCTTAGCTTCTCTATATCCTGCATATACAGCCATTAGGTTAAATCCAGTTGAAGCGATCAGAAAAAATTAAACACTATGAATTCTAAAACAATAACACGACCAGTAATAAGAACAAAATCATTGACTAAAATTTACAATGGTAAGGGCATACCTGTAAAAGCTATTGACAATGTTGATCTTGAAATTAAAAAAGGTGAATTTACCGCTTTGGTGGGACCTTCTGGTTCAGGAAAGACTACGCTTCTCAACATGATAGGCGGCCTTGACCAACCTACGAGTGGCCAAGTCTTCATAGACGAACAAGATATTTACAAACTTAATAATAATGAAATAATCGATTTCAGATTAAACAATATTGGTTTCGTATTTCAACATTTTAATCTATTACCAGTTTTAACTGCCAAAGAAAATGTGGAGTTTGTAATGCTCCTTCAAAAAAAATCTAAAAATGAAAGAAATAAAATTGTTGAATGGCTTTTTGAAGAAGTAGGACTTACTGAGAAATTGAATGTAAGACCAAATAAACTCTCTGGAGGTCAGCAACAAAGAGTAGCTGTAGCAAGAGCCATTGCATCAAGACCTCAGTTTGTTCTAGCAGATGAACCAACAGCCAATTTAGATTCTCAATCTGCCGCCGATCTTCTCGATTTGATGACAAAGTTAAATAAAGAAGAAAACATGACTTTCATTTTTAGCACACACGACCAAAGGGTTATTGATAGAGCCAGAAGAATCATCACTTTAGTAGATGGAAAGATTTACAGTGATATACTCCAAAACACAATAAAAGCCTATTGATTTCCATGCGAATACTCGGCTCTTTCATATTATTTTCATCGTTTGTTTTCACACCAAGTTTAGCACAAAAGGACACCATAAGAATTGAGCTCAACGGATACATCAATAACCTATGGTCTTACAATTTTATTGAAGATCAATTATTTTCTGATTACGTATTGCACAACAGGCTAAAATTAAAAATTTATTCTCCGCAGAATATTAACTTTGTTTTTGACTTACGGTCAAGATTGTTTATTGGAGATCAGCCAAAACTATTACCCAACTATTCTGAATTTTTAAATCGTACAAACGACCATTTTGATCTCTCAATTCATACAAAAGATGGAGAACATGCCTTGTTACATACAATGGCCGACCGTCTATACATTGAATGGCTCAAGGGAGATTGGGAAATCAAAATGGGCCGACAAAGAATCAACTGGGGAATATCACTGGCTTGGAATCCCCATGATTTATTCAACACATTTTCATTCTATGATTTTGATCATATAGAACGGCCAGGTTCAGACGCAATCAGAATCACCAAATATTTTCCTAACAGCAGAAAAGGAGAACTAGCCATAAAAGCAGCTGATAATTTAAAGACCATGACATTTGCCTTATTGTACAAATGGAATCACAATAATTATGATCTTCAAATTATTTCAGGCAAAACAGAACAAGATTTAGTGGTTGGATTTGGATGGGCTGGCAATATTTACAACTCAGGTTTCAAAGGTGAAATGTCATATGCCTACCCATTGGAAGCAATAGATCTTAAGTCAATATTTATTGGAAGCATAGGCATTGATCATGCTTTTCAAAATAACTTATATCTAAATTTTTCGATTTTATTCAACAGTGCTGGATCGGATGAATTTACAAATGAACAGATTTTCAATGTAAGCAATTACAGAAATCTTTCTCCTTTCAAGTACTCATTTCTTCTTCAACATAATTACATATTTCAAGAACGTTACAGTCTTGGACTCTCTACTATTTTTTTCCCAGGCAAACGAAATGCTTTTTTCATTTCCCCTTCTTTTCAATTTTCAATCAATGACAATTGGGATATTGCCATTCTTAGCCAATCATATTTTGATAAAATACTTAACAAGTATACATCAGTAAGCAATACACTATTCTTAAGGCTGAATTACAATTTTTGATTTTCAATCAAAATACTCACATTGCAATCATTCTTACGAAATCAATGCATTTGTATTTCAGATTTTAAAAAACAAAAAATATAAGTGGTTTTAAATAAGGCGCGGGATTGTTCTCAAAGAACAATCCCGCTTGGTTATCAAATATGTTCAGGGCTTATTAAGTTTATGTTCAGTGGGTTCCACATGTTTTACATCTGCCGTTCGAGACATCCAATTGCAGACCTAGTAGATTTCTTTCAGCATAGGCCTGAATCCAACCTTTATGCTTCCCTACGTTATTCAAATCTATCTTTTGTGACATTGCTGCCTCTATGATCTGATTTTGATATTCTTGCCTACCCCAACAATTTGGACAGTAACCAGCTGGTACAGGAATTTGTTTTTTTGTTGCAAATATGTTTTTTATAAAATTGAACATGATATTTTTATTTAAAGTCATAGAATACACCTATTGAATAGGAAGGTGCTGCTGCAATAATTTCTCCTCTGATTGCCGTTGCTGTGCCTATCGACACACCTAGACGTTCCGTTACATAATAGTTTGCTTCTAAGCCAATAGATAGGAACTCTGTGTTATTGGCAAATATACTTGTGCTTGTCGCTGTCTCTGCCGTGTCACCGTTTTTAAATGACTCTACAGATGTAAGTTTTGTATTTAACCAAAGCTTTTGATTCAACAAGCCTACTCCAAACTCCAGTCCATATCTGAATTCATCAGAAAAGCCATTGGTTCTGTTATTCAGTCCCGTGTATGCGCTGATGTAAGCAGGTACTTTTGGCGAAATTTGAAATCCTGTACCGGCATCAAATTGTATGAATTGATTAAATTCTCCATCGCCCGTTTGAAGATTTTCCTGACTACCTCCCGCAGTGATACCTGTTGGAATTCCAAAACCAATGGAGACTGACACAGGAACACTTGAAGTCGAAAGACCATATTTTAAAATAAGATCGATATCACCCAAGCCATTGACAGCAGCACCAGGAATGATCAATTCTCCTGTCGTACCTGAACGAATATTGTTCATATAATTTCTACTTAAGAAAGGAGCATTCACCACGCCAGTCAATCTATTCGTAATTCCATACTCTAAAAAAATGGAAGTATTGAAAACACCTGTTGTCACATTTGGATCAATCAATCCTGTATCTGTATAATGCTGATCAAAGATTGTCCACCATTGAGACAATTTGATGTAATACTTTCCTTTCGTTTTCGTCCACGGACCTCCCGCAAAACTTAACTGGACTGCAACTAAAATTATGGTCCATGTATATGCTATCTTTTTCATTTTGTTTGATTTAAAAGTTTAATTCTGCATCTCCGACCTTTACATTGAAAGGCTTACAGAAATAGACAATATAATTATAGTCATTGAAGCCAACACCATCAATATCATATTCGTGCGAACCGCTAAAGGTTGTCACTTCCGAAATCTCATGGGCTCCTGAAATTGAATTTCTATTATTACTCAGGTAAACATAGAGGCCAGGCAATGAAGACGATGCTTCATAATTGTCATCAATCTTCAAAGTCACTCCAGTAGGAGTTTCAATAAATTGAAAGTCTCCTTCCAATGTATAAAAGGTCGTTGTTTCTATAACACCAAAGATGGATTGGACAGATTGAACATTTACATTTCCTGCTACAGCTATGAAAATAGAATCACGTACGATCTCATCTTCATATACAGTCGATGCGGTAATGATTGCATTTCCCACTGACACTCCAAAGAGTTTCCCTGAAGCATCAACAGTGATTATTTCTTGATTTGAACTTTCCCATTCAATTGGGACATTCTCTTGTTGCCCGATGGTATTTAAAAATCTTGCTTCCAGTTGAAATTCTCCTTCGAATGCCAAGGTATCAATGCTTGTTGTAATTCTTAATTCAGCATCGGTAAGGTCATCGATAAAATCATCTTTGATGCAAGATTGGAAGAAGAAGATGATTGCGAAGAAGCCAATTATCGTTGTTAGGTTTTTCATTTTCAAAACTTAAAGGGAAATGGTAGAAACGATATTTCTATCGTTTCTACTAAATTCCTGTGACTAATACATTCAAAAAATATCAGATGTTCTTAAACTGTTTGTGCTTGTAATTCCACTGCTACTGGAAAGTCTATTTCAAACTCGGTGATGTTGTGAATCAAATTACTTATGGTCTTATCTCCCACTTTGAAAACAACATCAATCAAATTTGCTTCTGTAAAACCTGCATTGAAGAAATTTTCCTTTGCAGCTTCAGAAACCTTCCCTCTGTTTTCTACCACCTCTCTAGTAAATTCTGCCAAAGCCTGAAATTTTTCATCAAATGGTGCTTCTGCCTGTCTCAATTGGATAATCTCTTCACTTGAGAAACCATTCATTCCCGCTATGGCTGTATGTGCTGATTGGCAATATCTGCAACCGTTCAGCTGACTCACTACAAGATTTATTACCTCTTGCTCCTTTTTGGAAAGTGTTGATTTTCTATTCTGAAACTGAAGATAATCTCCCAATGCCGTATCATTTTTTGCATAATATGCATATAGGTTTGGAACAAAGCCTACTGACTTTTGTACTTGATCAAAAATCTCTTGATTTGAAGAATTTACTTCTGTTCTTGTTGGAATGCTAAATCTTTT
Organism: Saprospiraceae bacterium; assembly: GCA_020629535.1. Lineage (GTDB taxonomy): Bacteria > Bacteroidota > Bacteroidia > Chitinophagales > Saprospiraceae > JAHDBF01. Next base: position 9,092 of record JAHDDD010000014.1, on the reverse strand, counting down.
CATTGTAAATATGTTTTTAAGTTTTATTAATTAATTACAATGCAAAGATGTGATGGAAAAGCAAGCGATAAATAGTCAGTATTTCCTTTCACATTGTCAATCCTTCCCTAGCCTATTTGCAATAATTCCCGATGACTTATCAATAGTTCCCTAAGCCCTATTTCTATAGAAATCATGTGGTTCAAAAAGCCCCATTATGGAGGATTGCTCAATTGAAATGATTACTTAAGTCGATATTCTGAAGGTGCCATGCCTTCATGCTTTTTGAAAAATCTACTGAAAGATTGCAGGTCATTAAAACCAACTTCATAGGCAATTTCTGAAATGGGTTGACTTGTATAGGTGAGCAACCTCCTGACTTCCAGCATGATCCGCTGTTGTATCATTTGAAGAGGTGTTTTATCATGAAGTTTCCCAAACAAATTGGAAATGGTCTTGGGTGATTTATTGAGAAGACTGGCGTATTCTGCTACAGAATGCTTGGTTTTGAAATGTTGTTCAACCAAGAAATTGAACTCTCTGACAATATCTTGTTGATCCATTGACAATTCATTAAAATTATCTTGCGTCTTATAAATTCTTGTGCACAAGATCAACATTCGCTTCAGCAACATTTGCAACATCTCCATCTGTAATTCATCCTTAGATTCCATTTCAAGGTAGAATGTCTTTGTAAGGTTATCTAAGATTTTTAGATCATCCGCTCCTGGATACAGAATGGGCACATTACTAGAACCATAAAAAAGAATGCCTTTGCAACCCACATCACTATCATGTGTTAGGATGCAATAAAAAGGAACATTGAAACGAAAAAATTTGGCGCTTGAAATTTGTTTTGCGCTGACTTTATTAAAAGAAGTAAGACAGAGGATAACATTCTTACCAAATTTGTGCTCCTTCAAGTCAATGGTCAGAATATTATCATCATCTGTAAACCAAATCACAGACAATTGACCTTCGACAGGCTCATTGATTATTGACTGATTGGACTTATCCAATTCAATGATTTCGAAAAATTCATCTGATCTTCCTCGATACTTCATTTCAAATTATTATAAATTAATGTCAGACTTAGATTAACGTAGCTGCCACGGTTTTGTTCGTATGCAATGATCAGAATTCTTAGGTACATTGCTTGACAAGCAAAATATCGATATTAAAGAATAAACAATACGAATGATCAGGGATACATTGTCTTTGAAAAGACCTTTTGTTGAAGCAATTAAAGAATGCAGACCTAAAACTTTTGTCAATTTTTATAATTCTAGCCAAAAAATCATCCCGATTTAAAGCGGCCCTCCATGGCTGGCTCCCACACCCATTTATCCCGGTTCATCGGGACCAAATCGGGAAGGCTATGCTTCTTTTGACTTGGCTACAAATTGAGACTATTTCTACTAAAATCTAGATCACCCCAAACTCCTGTAGGACTTCAAATGCAAGTTGTTTGCGTATACTTGGAAACCGTTTTAAATCAAACTTCTCGGTTGGCTCAACTCTGAGAGCAAGAATATAATTTCCCCTTTTACTTTCTACAAATGCAACATACCAACCAAGATTGAAGCCATCTCTTGTGACCCAACCAGATTTACCGAAGATGGTGAAATCTACTGACTCTTCAACCAAAGAAATTTTTCGAAATGTAGACAAGTTCTCTTTGGAAATCGGCAAATCACCACTGTACAATTTGTTTAAAAAAGTAACTTGCTGCATTGGGGTGATCGAAGAGTTTCCTGTCAACCAAAACAAATCAAGATTGTTAGCATTGACCATCATATTGCCAAACTCAAATTTTTTGACGTATTCTTGCATTTGACTCAAGCCAATGTTTCGTGCCAATTCGCGATAGCAAGGTACACACGAAGATTGAAACGCTTCACGAATATTCATGTCTTTGTTCCATACTGGCAATCGGCGCTCTTCACCATTCCATTTAAAAATGTGATCTTCCTTGATGACACCTGTTTCCAGTCCAATTAATGTATTTGGGATTTTAAATGTGGAGGCAGGAAGTGAAGGGGAATTCGCTGTTTCAAAATCATTAGAATGAAATTCATTCTGTTGTACATCAAATAACAGTATGGCACCTCCAAGCTGATGCTTAGAAAGCAATTCTTGAAATAATTTGTTGTTCTTTTCAACGGGGTTGTGTGCGTTGCATGAAATACACAATGCAATCGTCAGAAGACAAATAAAGTTCTTCATTTTTAATGCGAATTTCAGATTTCATTAGTTCAAAACAGCTTTTAACATGACAGGCTGATGATCTGAAAATTGAAATTTTTGATCTATGGTATTCACATCCAACACTTCGACATTCGGAGATACGACATAGAAATCTATCAAAACTGTTGGAGTCTCTTCATTAAAGGGCTTGGTCAAAGAGCGACAAGTAGGGACATCTGGGTCAAACATACATTTCCAACCCGGTGCCGGATAATTATCTGGTATAGATTTCTTGGATTCAGATTCTGAGCCAAAACCAGAGGGGAGCTGATTCCAGTCGCCACCAACGATAACATAATTCCCCTTCTCATACTCATCAATCAATACAGATTTTAATTGAGCTAGTTGTTTCTTTTTTAGCGATCCATCATCGAATGCAGAATTGTGCGTATTCACAACTATCAATTCTTTGTCTTTCTTCGTTTTGTATCTATTTAGTACGAAACACCGATCAAGAAAAAACAAATTGTGAGGAAAATTATAGTTTCCTTCAAAAGCATGGCGGGTCGATTCTATCATTTTAAATTTTGACCACAATCCAAGTCCTGATCTGACTCTACCCATAGGATCCGTCATCGGAATGGGAATAAACTGAACATCGTAATTTTTTCCAAAAGAAGAAGTAAATCCCTTAAGTGAATTACTTATTTTTTCAAATTGGTTTATCCAGTGTGTTCGTTTGGAACCCAGATCAACTTCTTGCAAAAGAAAAAAGTCAATAGAATCTACAATGTCAGAAATGGTTTTGAGTATGCCTCGCAGATTTTTTTCCACGTGTTGCTTTGGTGCTGTGACAGTCTCACCGCCATCGTAAAAAAAATCTGATTCTTTCCCGAGACCGGCATAGCCAATATTCCAATTCAAGAAACTCAAGGTATCACGATCAACCAAATTGTCATCTTCTTGAGGAATTTGGAGTGCAATTCTCTTTTCAGGTATGAAGTCGGTCCACCAGGCATAGGCGATGACACCAACAAAATAAACCAACACCATCAAGGCTACTATTAGAACGTATTTTATTGCTCGTTTGATAAGATTAAATTTTCTACAAAATTAACTCCTTTTTATAATAATTATTTTGTTTTTGAACTCTTGACATAAATTTTATTGTTAAGCATATGAAACCTTCAATTGTAAACCAATATTTCTCCAGCGCATGAAAAGTAAAGCTGTTCTTGTCTGCTCATTTTTTCTTTTTTCATTTTTGCATTTGAACATGTTTGCTCAGTCCATTGACACCTCGATTGGTGACAATGGAATACTCAAAGTAGATAAGAAATATTTCTACCGTGTTCACGAAGGGACAATCTATTATTTCAAGCACGACATCCTAGAAAACAACAATGAAATAAAATTCAAGGAATACACTTTCCATAGGTTTGACGCAAATGGAAATAAAGATTTACAATTTGGAAATAATGGTGAACTGAAATTTAAAAGTTTTGAAGAAAGGTATAAGAAAAGAATGTCCTTCCGATTTTTAGATTCCCATTTAATCATTGAAAATCCTGTAAATGAAGATCTAAGTGAGGTTATGGTATATGATCTCGATGGAAAGTTCATTTTTAAAACAGAACTTGACTTTTACTTTCCCAATCTTTTAGCAATGAAAGGTAATAGTTCAATTCTTTATGCCAAGGATCAAAATATATACGAATTAAGTTCAGATGGTCAATCAAGTTTGTTCGGTTCTGGTCCAACTGTAGAAGGAAATATCTCAAATGAATTTGGTCATTTTAAAACTAAAGAAGCTTATTATACTTTTCACTCTCTGTCCTCTCAGAAGGCGAAAATGATTTTTCGCAATGAGTATAACCTAAATGGAAAATTTAAATCCTCAAAAAACATTTACACGCATATTAAGAATGGAGATCGAGCCGGGTGGATACAAGGAAGGATACCTGTCATTACAATACCTGATGAAAATTATAAAAAGATCAAACCTTTGTACACTGGAAAAAAGAAATTATTCAAAAAGAAAAAACCCATTTCAATTCCCAAAGATGAATCAACCAGTGTGCTCTATCTAAATAGCTCAAATAAAAATATTCACTATTTCTTAAAGACCATTGACTTGGGGCAAGAGGAAAAAGAAAGAATGATCTGTGCATACAAATCAAATGGTAAACCCTATAAAAAATTTGGGACCAAAGGAACTTATAAAATTCAAAATGGTGCCAATATTTTCTATCCTGCCGGTCTCAATAAAATTATGATGGTGAAGCAAGATCATAGTTTAAGTTATTACGAATTAAGTATACTTAACGCTGCGATGGAATGATGGTATGATGGGAATGATGTTGAATGATGGAATGATTCAATGATGTCGAATGATATTGAATGTTATTGAATAATGGGAAAAATTAATTCCACTCCTATGGAGGCCTAAGGAGGTGTGGATACTACGTAGGAGAAGACGGGTGATTTTATCAGTGTGTAGAAGGGAGCATACAGCAAGAGGACTCCAAGTATTAGATTGATCATATTGGTGATCAAACCATACCATGAAGAAACAAACCATTCTCAATAATACTAATTTTCAAATGGGGTCAATTCTGGTTTTAGAAATTTCTTCTTGGCTTCTGCAGACTTAAAAATATCTGTCTTATAATGACTCATCAGCAAACTTCTAAAATCATTGATCAATACAGGATGATTCTTAATAAAGTCCTCAAACTGATCACTCTCCTTTTTTGATATAAAATGTTGAACAGCGTAAACGGCCGCTACTGTAACGGTATCATTGTATTTGTCAGATGCACCTAACTTAGCGACATATGATTTAATTTGAGTCGTAACATTATCAATGGCTTTATCCAATCCATACTTACGAATGTGAATCCAAGCCAATCTCAAATGAGCTTCATGCGTAAACAGGACCGGATCAAGAGAACCATTTCTAAACTGAAGTTCAAACTCTAAATCAGAAAGTGTATGATGTGAATTCAAAAGCAAAATTTTGAACTGCAAGTTATACAATATTTCAGTGCCACCTCGTGCAATGACCAAATCATTCTCAACCCACCAAAACGATCTAAGACTATTTTCTAAATGGATATATTATCTGACCAATAAAAGATTTGTATGGAAATGTAATTCTGCTTTCATTAAACAGACCCAAGTTTCCAATCTTTTTCCTTGGACAATAATAACTACTGAAAACAAGATCCCAAACAATCAAAGAGCCTCCTGAAAAATTCGAGTTACCTTCTTCCAATTTTGCAGAATGATGCCATCGGTGACATTCACTCATGTTGAAGATGAGATTCATCTTACCCAATCTGAAATCTATATTGGTATGATTTAGGATGGACACATAATTGTTGACAAAACCAACAAAGATGATCAGTTCTGATGAAAACCCAAGTAGCATCAAAGGGAACAAACTCAAGCCAGCATTTAAAACGGCATTGATCGGATGAAATCGAAATCCGTTCAGCCAATACAATTTTTCAGGCGAATGATGTATGGAATGAATCTTCCACAAAAATCTACTTGAAGTGTGAGATAATCGATGATACCAATACGGAAGAAATCCAGAAATCAAAATAGCGGTTAGGAACTGAAAGACAAGGTGACAATTGCCTAGGCCAAGATTACTTTCAGGCATCCAACTGTGCAACTTAACGATCATGTAGATTACAAATGTTTTCACAAAGGGACCAAGTAATATTGTACTAAACGCATACAGGATATCATGTTTTAAATCTCCCTTATATTCAGTCCATGACTTGTCGTATGGAATGAATTTTTCCAAGACCATGGCAGTGAGTATCGTGCCAATAAATATAAAATAGAATGCGACAGGATTAAACTGGTAAAAAGTAAAGAGAATGACTGAACCTAAAAGCAGAATGTAGAATCCCGCATATCTTAAAAAGTTTTTCATGTTGAACATAGATTATTGATGAACGAATTATTGACTGTCTTTCCAGCTTTCCATTTCAACAGGAGACTTTTTTGCATTCTCACCTGTGCCATAAACAGTGGCCTCACCCGAGGTGTAGAAGGCTTCCCAATCAACACCTTGTGGATCTGTAATCCAAGACTTTTCACTCTTCGAGTAGCAGCATGTACACTGACCCTCTTCTCGAATTTTACCTTTTGCATTTTCCATATTGTCATATACCTCTTTCAAGGCATCTGTGGAATCCACCTGAATACCAAGGTGCTCTATGCCAAAATTTTCATGTTCTGAAGAGATAGCAAAATTTATTCTGGGATCATCCATCATCCATTTTGCATAATCAGGCTTAACAACATTGGCCTGTTGGTTGAACAAGGCATTGTAAAATGCAATGCTTTCAGCCAAGTCTTTGACTTTTACGTGTACGTGAAATCTTTTCATTTTTCTAAGTTTTACAGCAAGACTGCAGAACTCGAAAAAAGACGCAGGATTTTGGAATTATTTTTTAAAATCTTTGAGTGGAGTACAAGAATCTTTTATTTGAAAGTCGACCAAATCCCCATTGTTATTGAATTCTAGTTCACAACAGGTCAAGATTTCTTCTTTCAATTTTTTTCTTGCTCTTTGGATTCGACTTTTGGTGGCAGTCAGGCTTAAGCCCAATTCTTCAGCAATTTCTTTTTGAGGTTTACCTTCGATGTCAGCCAATTTTAATGGGACTGAAACTTCTGGTGGTAAAAATTCGACAAGTGGTTCAAGGATTTCGATCAGATCAAGCCAGGCATTTTTTGGATTTTCTTCTGTTACAAATTCTTTTATCTCTTCAGCGCTACTGTCCTTTTTCAAATAATCCACTCCTGCATTGTGAGCAATTTGAAATAACCATGAATTTAAATTATTAATTTCCTTCCCAGAACAACATGATTTATGAATCTTTAAAACGATTTCCTGAGAGACGTTATCTGCTAATTCTTTGTTTTTAAATTTCGCCAAAAGATACGCATTCAGCTTTAGTTTCGACTCCTCCCATATCTTCCAAACTTGGGTATATTGATCAATTTTCATTAGCGCTTTTTTTATCTAACAAAAGACAAGCTATAAAGATGCAACAACAGATTATAAACATTTCGGTTCTCAGTTCTCGGTTTTTAAATTCTCGCAACGCTTTTTTAGAGCCATGTTCATTTCTTTAAAGCTCGCTTTGGTTTCAGTATCCAATTTCTTTTTAAACATCGACACGAGTATTCCTTTAAAAATTTCTCCGTGGTGAAATGTAATAGTGCCATCGCTATTTTCTTCAATTTGAAAATAATGTTCTCCATCAAAAATTCCTGAAAAAAGTAATTTCCCCAACCATCTCAATTCTACGTTCTTTTCTACTTTCAAAAGGGTTGGCTTAAATTTCATTCCACCTGCATTGATAAGAAGCTTTTCCCCTACCTTAAGTTTACCGGATGCTTCGGTTAAGAATGGATTCCAATCAGGATAATCTTTGAAATTGGTGAGTACTTTCCAAACCTGTTCTGATGTTGCTTTGATAGTGATTGTTGTTTGAATTTTGTGTGACATCTTCTTTGAATTGAATTAAATAATTGGTGTTTTCCACCTTTGTCACAACAAATTTCAGGGTAATTTCAAGTTGAGCTCTTGACATAGATCAAGAAATCAATTTTCTGCGAACGCGGCTCAAGGTTTCTGGCGTCATACCTAGCATGGAAGCGAGGTATTGCAAAGGCACTTGATTAAAAATTTCAGGACTTTGGCCAAGAAGGTCACGATACTTTTCTTCGGCTGACATGGACAATTGATTAAATATTCTGTTCTCCATACTAATGAAACATTTGGTCAGAAATAATTTCTCCAACATGGCCCAGTTGGGTATCAAAGTATCTATTTGATTGTATTTTTCTTTGCTAATCGAATATAGTTCACAGTCCGTTAAGGCTTGAATATTAAATCTTGATGGCGTGTCAAAAGTAAAACTCGATATCTCCACAACAAATCCACCTTGTGATGCAATCCAATGTGTAATTTCTTTGGTCCCTGATTGGTCGTATGCGTACATTCTCAAAAAACCTTTTTTGACAAAACACAATTGCTGAGAATACTGATCAAGTTTCAAGAGAAAATCATCTTTACTCAGTGTTTTCTCCTCAAACAATTGTGCCATTGATGAGAGGTCTCTGCCGGGCATGCCGAAGTATGTGTCAAGATATTTTTCTATTAATTCCATGACTAAAATTACAAATTGACAAATTGACAAATTGATTTCTATTGTCTTTGGGGAATTTTCTTTTTGTATGGCTTGATGATGAGCCTCAATGATTGATCATAGGTCAGATAATTCCACATCCAATTGATAAGAACAAATAGTTTGTTTTTGAAACCGATCAATGATGCAAGGTGGATGACAAGCCAGAGGATCCATGCAATAAAACCAGCCAACTTCATTCGGGGTAAATCGGCAACGGCTTTGTTTCGTCCCACGGTTGCCATGCTTCCCAAATCTTTATACTTGAATGTATCTACCTTTTTCCCTTTGAATTTCTTATCTAAAAACTTCGCCATCTGAATAGCTACCTGCGCTACTTGCGGATGACCATCGGGATAATCCTCGTCTGTTTTGAATGCAGCATCTCCAATCGCATACACATCTTTGTGTTTAAGTAATTGAAGTTTATCATCTACCGCCAACCTGTTGTTCTTTTGAAAGCACTCCTTATCTATTCCTTCCAATGGAGTACAGGTGATCCCAGCCGCCCAAATAACTTTGTTTGCGACAATTTCCTGACCATCTGCTGTCTTTATCTTACCGTTTTCGATGTCTGTGACTCGGGTATTGAGCATGACTTTTACCCCGAGATTTTGAAGGAACTTCAAGGCATTTTCACCCGCTTTGTCAGACATGCCATACAACAATCGATCTCCTCCCTGGATCAAGTAAATATCTACTTCTTCT
>JAHDDD010000347.1 GCA_020629535.1 Saprospiraceae bacterium | reverse complement strand
AGAAAGTGTCTCTGTTGTTTGTCCGCCCAACTAAGTGTGAATCAATTTTAGCATGTGTTTTTCGCCCCCTGCTTGTAGGTATCATGCTCATATTTATACTTACTTAATATCCTTCATTTTGCACCAAATTTGGATTCGCCGCCATATCAGAGTTTGGAATAGGGTAGAGTTTTCTGAATGCTTCTACTCCCTTTCCTGATTGAACACCTCCTTTCCATTGCCATAGATAATCGTCAGTGGTAAAAAGATTAAATCTGATCAGGTCGGTGCGTCGCTTTGCTTCCCAATAAAGTTCTCTGGCGCGTTCGTCAATCATCAAATCGAGATTCAATTGGGCGGGAAGCACATTACCGGCAGTTGAACCAGCGTATGCACGTGTACGGACCACATTGAAATATTCCGCTGCTTTATCTATGTTTCCACCTGATCTTAACAGTGCCTCACTCGCCATCAGATATACATCTGCCAATCTAAAAAGTGGAAAATCAATATCACAATGCTCGATATCCGAACCTTCCTGACCATCAGAGGTGACGTTTTTAAATTTGTTAACCGCATAGCCATCGGTGAAAAGAGTAATGTCATTGATGTCAAGATTTTGACCATCAGAATAGAAATGGTTCCTGATATCGAAGGCTGCGAATTTTACCTCGAATGTGTAATCCGGTCTGTTTAAAAATAAACTGACCTTGAAAACACCCGGCTCATTCAATTTGATGTTGTCTCCTTCGTATTCTAGAATACGATCTTCAAAAGTATCGCCAAGGTTAATATCCCAAGTGCCGTTTGCACGGAATTTGAATTCGCCTGGCAGCATATTGATTTCAGCAGCCATGGCGCCAGTCTCTTCGTCGAAGGTCATGGGAATGTCTTCATCCCAACCTGCCGCTGCATCTCCAACCACGGCCCATTCTCTTTTTTCGATCAAGTAGGTGTTTTCATTTAAGTCAACTTGAAAATAGTACAAGCCTGGTTCGTCAATGATGATGTCCTCTCCAAATTGATCAAGAATTCCATCATCATTATTGTCACCAAAATAAGGAGCGCTTTCAGATGGAATCTGTGTTATACGGATGGCTGTATTTGCTTCAGGAAAGTATTTATGACCTTCATAGATTTTGTCATTATTGACAGATGATAATGCATTGTTGGTGTCAGAAAAATCGAAGCCCTGGAATGAACCTGGGGTATAGATTTTTGCATACGATTGCGTATTCCCTTCGTTTGCTTCGTAGATCAGTCCACCTAATTTTCCAAATTTCTCTACCAACTGCGGTGTCGTACGTGTACCTCCCCAACCCGTATTCACTCCTGATTCTGCAGGATTCATTGATCCTCCAATTCCTGCTCGTACAATAAATGTGGTACCTCCCCAGGTTCTAGAGTCAATTCCATCAAAGACGATAGGAAAAATAATTTCTGGTGAAGTATGATTGTCAGCAAGAAAGAGATTCTGGTAAATAGGATCCATTTGGTAAGCAGTGCCAAATACTTTCTCGCAATATGTTACACATTCATCATAATGAGCAGTGCTCGTATACACCTCTGCGTTAAGATATAGTGTTGCCAAAAGTGTCCAGACTGCTGCTTGGTCTGCTCGGCCATATTCGTTGCTATTTGCAGCAGCAATACTATTTTCAATATCAAGTAATTCTGCTTCGATGTAATTAAAGAGATCGGCACCATTGATTTGTTCGGGAAAGAAAGAACCTACTACGTCTTCTTCTGTGATGAATGGTACATTTCTAAAATGATCAAGTGCGTGGTAGTAACTGAGAGCTCTTAAGAATCTCGCTTCGGCGCGAAAACCTTGAATTTCCGTTTTGAGACTTTCTTCAACGCCTCTTTCATTTAGTTTCTCATCTGTGGTTTCTCTTAGGAATTCATTGCAAAGGGGAATTTGGTAAAAAATTCTACTGTAGAATGCAAAGATGAATGGATCCAATGAGGTCCAATCCATTTCATGAAAATCTTTGATGGTTTGATCATTCCATCCGACGACAGCTTCGTCAGTAGGGAATTCTTGATGATACCATAAGGCTCTCAAGTATTGGCCAAAGCCTTCATCAATTCCTTCTATGTCACTCTGTCCTGCTGGTCCTTCCTGACCCGTTAGTGCAAGACCTGCATAAAGTTTTGCAAGCACTTGCCTATAAGATGACGGATCCTTGTATACGTTTGATGCAGTCGCAATATCTTGATCAATGGGTATCGTGTCTAGGTCTCCAAAGCATGAACTTAATCCTATGGCTGCTAAAAAAGTAAATATGTATATATGTATCTTTTTCATAATTGTCAGATTAAAATTGAGCGCTTAAACCAAATACAAAAGTGGTTGCTCTTGGATAAATATTATCATCCAAGCCGAATTTATCTTTTTCAAAAATTTCAGGATCGATACCTGAATACTCCGTTATAAGAAGGGGATTTTGAATGGTTGTGAATATTCGAACGGGCCATCTTAAAGCTTTTCCAAAATCATAACCCAAGGTAACATGGTCTATTCTGAAAAAGGAAGCATCTTCCACAAATGCATCACTGAAAGTAAGCGAGGCTTGATTTCGAATATTATTTTCATTTGCATATGTGTGCACGTTTTCAAGAAAAGATGTTGTTCCAAACAGCCTTGCTAGGTAAGCATTGTTACTGACTACGTTATTGTAAACATAATTGCCCTTTAGACGCCTTCCGGCGAATGAGAAATCGAATCGTTTGTAAGTTAGGCTTGAGTTGAATCCAATGGAATAGTCTGGAGCTGGTTTTTGGTATCTGTAGAAATCTTCTCCATTTATCAGGCCGTCTTGGTTTCTGTCTACAAATTCGTTTTCTAGAATATTGCCATTCTCATCATACAACTGTTCTTGAACATAAAATGAGAATGGTGGAAAACCAACGGTATGGATTTGTATGTTTGAGCCAACTCCACCAGCAATACCTCCAGTTTGAATACCTGCATAATTTGGATCATCTGTGGCAGTTAGTTTCGTTATTTCATTGACGTTGCGCGCATAATTTATGGTAAAATCCCAAAGCAGATTGCGTGTTGAGATTGGTGTGGTGTTCAATGTTACTTCGATGCCCTGATTGGTCATATTGCCCACATTGGTTGTCACGAAATTTGTCAGATTTGTGCCTGCCGGTACTGGTATACGATTTAACAAATCTTCGGTGTCTCGTTGGTAAACATCAAGTATTAAAGAAGCACGATCCTTAATTAGACTCAAATCAAATCCTGCATTATAGGTTGTGGTTTCTTCCCATTTAATATTCGCATCATATCCATTTGGACGAAGGGTTTGTGTAATGTCATCTCCAAAAATATAATTCGCACCTGCAATTGAAGCTTGGTAACGGGGAATGTATGCGTAGGCATCTAGAATATCTTCTTGGCCGGCAACACCCCAACCCGCTCGAAGTTTTAAGCTGTTGAAAGTATTGTTTTTGTTTTCAATTACTTTTAATGCAAGACCCAATGCTGGGAAAAGGCCCCATCTGTTTTCAGGTGAAAATCTTGATGTGCCATCATTCCGTAAGGTGAAGGTCAAATAAGCGCGTTGATTGTAATTGTAGTTTACTCTTCCGAACAAAGAGACCAAGTATGTTTCAAATGGATCATCTTTTATAGTTGTTTGAGTAGGGTCAAGACTAAAGTTTGAATCTTCTTCATGAAAAGCCACTTCAAAATGTTGCCATGAGTATCCTGCCATTACATCAAGATTGTTCTTGCCAAATCCGCGTTTGTAATTTAAATAAAACTCAAGTAGTGAATTCAGTTTGTTTTGATCGTAGAACTTATTTTGCCCTCCACCTGTTTGCTGATTAAATCCGAAAGCGGCTTCTTCTGGAGAGATTACGGTTCCGTTGCTGATGGAATTATCAAGTGCAAGATTGAGATTTGCTCGCAATCCATTTATGCCAGGAATGCGATAATCGCCACTGATACTTGCGACAATTCTATTGACTGTTGAGTTGTCATCTTTTTGTTCGAGTAATGCTACAGGATTGGTCGGAGCCAAGCCATTGGGTGTACCGGTTACATCAGTCCAAGCGAAGTAACCTCCATAGTCATTGTTTTCGAATATAGGTTGGGTGGGGTCAAAACGTAAAGCATTGCCAATGGCACCACGATCTGCAAAATGATTTTGACTTCTCATGAATTTAAGGGATGCATTGACTTGAAGGGCATTGTTAAAAAAGCCTGGATTCAAGTTTAATCCAGCATTCAGTCGTTGAAAATTATCAGTTCGTAGGAGTCCATCTTTGTTGACATATCCCAACGAAAGCCGGTAAGGTAACCCTTGAATTCCACCAGTAAAATTTAAATTATGATCAGTGCCGATTGCATTTTGAAAAATTTCGTCTTGCCAATTTGTGTTCTGATCACCCAGTAACGTGAAGGCTGGGTGTGTTTCTCCGTATTCTCTTAGGATCGTCTCGCGATACGTTGCTGCATCCAATACTTCAATGCGCTTG
>JAHDDD010000346.1 GCA_020629535.1 Saprospiraceae bacterium | reverse complement strand
GAGTTGTTTGAATATCGGGAGTTACCCTATTTGATGGAATTGGGTAAAGTTCCGAATGCTAAGTCTCTTTATAAGAATTTGATTGACCTGCAAAAAGATATATATTTATTAGATAAGTATCTCGAATCTAGTTGGAAGATCAAGAAGTCCGATCTGAAAAAGCATTGGAAAGAGATTCATGGTTCAATGCAAAAATGCGGAGTACCTAAAAGCAAGCTCGAAAAATATTCTGCGCACATCTACAATTATCAAAAACATGAATTAAACCTGAGAGAGCACATTTTCCCTATCAAGAAATCATTGGAATATTACTACTATTATAAATCTTGCGATGTCCGCTTAATGCGTCAGATCATATATGACCATTCCGTTGGATTAAACTCAAGTTTCACTCTATCAGATTGGCGATATTTTGACTTGATTACAGAAGTGAATGATGATGCTACAGATGTATTCGAAGATTTAAAGACCATCAATGGAAATGCTATTTTACTTTGTGCAGGATTAGAGTCGCATTCGTTTGCAAACAAGAGATTTGATGAATTTATCAAGAAAATTGATAGGAAAAACGTTGAAAGATTTCGCTCAAAAGGCGATGGGTCAAATTATAAAATGATTTATAAAATGACCAAAAAGCAAATTACAGAAACAAGCAAAATTTTAAAATCGAATTTATCTAAAGTGGATACATCGACCATTCATGCATCAAAACTTTTCAAAAATCTAGGTTATTAATTTGGCTCATAAACAGTGACCTTTCCTCCATGCTCTGCTGCAATGATCATCGAATTATTGGGAGAAGTAACGTTCATTAGACCTGTTGTTTCGTTTGGAAGATATATGCCAGCTTCTTGTACAGATAGTACATTGAACTCGCCATTATCGTAGTCAAGCACCAAACCGTATCCAGAATTATATGGACCATTTTCCACTTCCATTCCAATGCGATTTCCAGCAAGTACGATCTTGGACCCATCTGAAGTGATCGCCCTTACGGGAAAGCTTTGGGCAATTTTACAAATTCAAAGGAGCCTCCATTGTTTATAAATATGCCAGAGGCTAGTTCAGAAACTGTGCAAACACGGGCTTTTTGAAGGGTAGGGGAGTCGAACAGATCGTATATGGTAGCCTTTGCGTAATCTTCGTTTTTCAGAAATTTCTTTTTCAATTTTGGGAGCACTGATTCAATCACATCTTTCCTTACCAATGGGTAATTTTTGTCTTTCTCATATTGAGTCAAGATTGGGTCAAGAAATCCATTGTCATCAAAGTCACCTGCATAGCAAGAAAGTGGATATTGTTTACTTGCTTTAAAACGAGTGTTTAAGCCAAAATTTCCCGCTATTAAATCGTTATCTCCGTCACCGTCAATATCAGTTATATGTAAATCATTCCAAAGACCGGAATTTGAATTATCTAAATTCCATTTTGAAGAAACATCGACGAATCCATTTTGATTATAACTGTAAATTTTTGGATGCATCCATTCTCCGATGATAATCAATTCACTTTTGTTATCACCATCTAAATCGGACCATTGAGCATCAGTAACAAGACCCACTTTGTTGAGTCCTGCCATCTTGCTAATTTCAAGATTGTTCAACTTGCCATTTTCGTTTATCAATATGGATGATTTTGGGATTTCAGGATATCGACCTGGTATGGCCCTGCTACCTACGAATAAATCAAGATCTCCATCTTGATCAAAATCATTGGCGCATACAACTGAACCGTTAAGTGTTTCTCCTTTGTTGCCAGCTTTGAAATTCCCATTGCCATTATTGATGTAAATAAGGTCTTGATATTTTGGGTCATCAATGTTGAATTCACCACCTCCACTAACTACATAAAGGTCAAGATCTTTGTCTCCGTCAATGTCTAGAAATTGAGCAGATACTTCTTTCGATGCCTTGTTGGCAGAACTAAATGACCCGGCTTTGAATCCACCTCCTGCGTTTTGAAGAAAGATTTTGCCTGATTGTCCTGTGCCTCCGCCAAGAAAGACATCTTCGAGTCCATCTCCATTTACATCAGCTTTGGCAAGTGCAGGACCAACATCAGAATATTTGTATAAAAGCAATGGTTCCCTTTTAAAATCATTGAATGAAGACGCTTTGTGTGTGAAATTTATTCCCGCTTTTTTGACTCTATATTTTGCTTTAATGTTGTTGGAAGGAAGGGTAGTGGCAGTACCCTTTCCGTAAGCTGCGACAATTTCAGAATTTACCTGAGCTGAAAATTCTTCAATTTTACCATCGGACCATTCACAAATAATCTTTTGGATCTTATCTATGGTTCCCAGGCCGAAATGTACTTTTGGTTCTACAGAACCCAGATATCCTTTTATGGGCCTGTATTCTTGAACATAGGTATTGTTGTCTGCGATTAGAGTCACAATGGTATTTGCTCCGTAAGAATTTCCTTTTGGACCACGTAGCTTGACTTTCACAAAATTCGTCTTATCCGGATAGGTTTCTCGAGCTAGATTTTTGTAAATAGATATTTCTGAATTGATGTTATTGGTGATGAGATCCAGGTCTCCGTCGTTGTCAAGATCAACGTATACAGATCCGTTAGAAAATGTCTTTTCGTTAAGCTTGGCTTTTTTTGTTTTGTCAGTAAATGTTCCATCTCCATTGTTTGAATAAAATTTATTCGAAATTGGAATGGAAGGTATAATTCCCAAAACTTCATTTATATTATTGGCAGTAATAGGTTTTCCCATCATTTGATCTCGGAAATTCATGAAATCAAGATTGCTGAAATCTCTTCTGTTTCCATTTGTGATGTGAAGATCTTTGAAGCCGTCATTGTTGAAGTCGGCAAAAAGGGGAGACCAGCTCCAATCGGTGGCCGCAATACCACTCACAAACGCTGCTTCGGAATACTTCCCATCACCAAGTCCCATTTGAAGTACGTTCTTGACGATTTGTGGTCCACCGCCCAAGGTTATGGAACGGTCATATTTATCTCGCTTCATGTTATTGAAAAGCTGAAAATTTCTCACGTGATGTTCGGCCAGCATATCAAGGGCAACGTAATCCATGTATCCGTCATTATTGATATCTTCGAAGTCGGTACCCATTGTGTTTTGAGTGGATGAATTAAAATAATCCCAAACACGGTTCGTGAATTTTTTACCATTTTGATTGATCATAAATTCATCAGGATCGATGTAATCATTGCCAATGAGTAGATCTTGATAACCGTCTTTATTAAAATCAGTAACTATCGAACTCAATGAAAATCCTCGAGTATTTAGCCCAACGGATTCAGCCACGTTCGTGAATGTTCCGTCGCCATTGTTTCTGTAAAGTTTGTTCCCTTCAAGTGGATTTTCAGCTTTATTTCTTAATTCGTAATTTCCAGCTTTTGTGAGTTTGACCCTAAGTACATTGTTATTCCCAAGATCTCTTGGGTGATTTGCATAAAAGATATCATACAAGCCATCTTTATTATAATCAATGAAATTGACCTGAATAGTATTGCACGGTTCGTCTACACCCATAGACTCAGAAACTTCTGTAAATTTTCCATTTTTCTAATTTATGTCAACGTAATTTTTCAGATTAGCGACTGAAGAATTACCGGTGGTGCATGCGAAAAGATCAAGTCCGCCATCTCCATTTATATCAAACATGGCTACGCCGGTTTTAAATTCTCCGGGTGCTTGTACACCAGTTTGACCTGTCACATCCAAAAATGTAAAATTTCCTTGATTAAAAAATAATCTATTTGGACCTTGATTTGAAGAAATGTACAGATCTGGTAAATTGTCATTGTTGATATCGCCAACGGCAATTCCAGCTCCGATGTACATATATTCAAAATTGTTCAAATTGAAATTTTCTTTATCGACCACGCGGTTTTCAAATTTGATTCCAGTTTGAGCCGAAGTTAATTTTTGAAAAATTGGTTCTGGAAAGTCGGAATCTGATTTACCAGATGAGCTTTGAATCTCAGATTTTTCTGCAGGTTTGGTTTTTGATTTTGATGACTTATCGGATTCACATGAAATTAATGCAAAACAAATTGAAAGGAATAAAAAGTATGAAGAGGCATTCATGAAGGTGGTTTTTCAGATAACCAAATATACAGCAATAAACGATTAGCTTTAAATTAACAAAGGATCATTATTTGCCTATAATTAATAGTATGAAAAATCAGTACAGATTCTATAATATTGAAATCGAGAGCAGTATCTCAGAACTTACAGTAAAGATGTGAAAAACCAACGCTGTTAAAATTACTGTAACTACATTCTGTCAATTAGTTTTTTGTAGCGCTCAATATCTGCTTTGTATTCTTCGACTTGGTTCTTCAAATTTTCAAGCTCATTTAACTCATCCTCCAAATCAATTTCGATGCCTTCTGAGCGTAATATTTTCAGTGCCGGAGAGATGAAATCTTTATTCAATACCAGAGAGACATTGATCAACTCATGAATATTTCCGTAGTATGGGAAATTCAGTTTTGATGAAAAGCCAGACGGAGTTAAGTTG
>JAHDDD010000345.1 GCA_020629535.1 Saprospiraceae bacterium | reverse complement strand
GAGCCTGTATGCCTTCTGTTTCAACTCAAAACCCATCATTGACTTTCATGGCATTGACTGCACGTGCAGCAAAATATGCTATGGACAAAGTGCAGAAAGGAAATCTATAATTACCTTTTTAAGGAAACGATACCGTTTGGTGGACAACTAAGTTTGACCATTCCATTATTATTGGTTGGCTTGGCAGCAGGTTGGATATTACCAAGACAATCAAAAACTTCTATTTCATAATCGAATACTTCTTGACCGATATTGAGGTAAATATCCTCGGTCAGTTTTCCATTGATAATATCAATTTCTGGATGGTCCAAGGTGGGCATCAAAACAACATCCTCGTAAATGCCGTAAATGATTTTCCCATTTTTTGTTGCCGAAAGGATAGGGTAGTTGGCCAGTGGTTTATGCGCATTGAATTTCCCTTCGAGCAGAATCTCTTTATTATGTAGCCAATATTTTGTAAAAAATGAAATCATATCCATTTCTTCCTTACTTCTTTCTGCAATACGAACTGAGAGTTGAGGTACTGAAAAAAGTAAATTGGTAAATTGAAGTGCGGCTACCTCCACCTTTTCATTCTTGCTCCAGGTGATCATATCTGAATGAACAGCGGCGTCGCCACAGATGAGTTTTACATCAGTGGTTCTGACTCGATTCATCAATCCATCATTTGGGCAATCAAAGGCTCGAAACATATTGCCTAATTTACGAAGGGCGGGACTTATATATTGTTGTCTGAATTCGATGAGTACATCAGGTTTTACAGCACGCAATGATTCAATGATTTCAGTGATCAATTTGTCTACGCCATCACTCACAGAATGCGTATCTCTTCCATCAATGCATTCGAGTTCTGTTTCTGGATAAACTTTAAAATCATCAATGAAGTCCAACTTGAATCCATCAAGCTTCCATTCTGTTAAGGCATGGGTGTATGTGTTTACAAGGTAAGATCTTACTTCGGGAAATCGAGGATCAAATACTGGCGCCCAATGGTGATTTTCTGTCAGAAATTTGCCTTTGAATTTTTGGTAAGCCTCAGACTTCTTGCCACAAAATGGAACTGAGTACCAAAACATAATGGCCATGCCAAGATCATGAATTTTCGCAGCAAATGATTTCGGATCTTTAATACGCTCCGGCTTCCAATCACCTGTAAAATCATAGCCACGATTATCATCCAAGGTTTGCCATCCGTCATCGATGATAACCAGTTGGTAACCCATCTTCGAAGCCAATTCACATTCTTGAATCAAAGCACTTTCTTCTAGGTTTTGGTGAAATGAATACCAAGTGCTATATAGTGGAACTTTACTCAATGCTGGCACCACGTGGGTGTCAATCTTTCCGTTTTCAATGATCCAATCTGAAACCTGTTGGATGATGTTTGAAAATTGTTTTGATTGGGTATTGATGCAAATTTTTGTTTTGTACTCTTTATTGTTTTTCTCGACACTGAAAAATTCAATGGAGCAATAAAAGTGGTTGTCTTCTTCTCTCAATGATGCCTCAAATTTCAGATGCGAAATGGCATCGGCACAAGCAAAGGTGATTAGATTGTTATCGTCATACTTGTACAAGCTGATCAATGGGGCATCGATGGCAATGGAAGATTCAATTTGTGCGGGTTCCCAATCGGTTCTAAATCGTTTGTCAAGAATGGCATTGGTGCTCCAAGAACCAGCCACCTCGATGGCTTCAATTTTCCACTTGATAAGAACGGGACCTTCGCAAGTTGCTGCTACAGATATTTCATAAACAGCAATACCATTTTCATCAGATAACAAATTCATTCTGACTTGATCAGAATTTATTCCTCTAACGGTTGGAGTGTATCCTATCGGTTCTTTTCGATTTACAACTTGCATATTCGAGTATCTCTCTACTTCAATTACGAGTCAAAGTTAGTTCTAAAATGATATTTCGCATCAAATTCAATTCGTAAATTATTTCGTTTCTGATAGTAAGTAAATTCCATGGCTACTGCCAATCAGGTATCGTTGATCTTCCACTTCAATAATTTCTTTTGAAGCTTCTGGTATGTTTAATCCGGTCCATGATTGCACTTCAAAGTTTAATGCTTTGCTGCCATATGAAATGATACCATTGCTTCCATCAAGATTGCCATTGTGAATCTCGAAATGGTAATTGTTTGTTCCTGCTATTACATCAATGCTTCCATCTTGATTTAAATCTTTGATGAATAAACCATTGATGATGCTTTGTTGGAACTCTGAGGGTAATGGCCTTACTTTAAATTTCATTCCACCTTGATTTTCCAAAATAACAGATCGAAATTCATTGATTTCGAATTCTTCTTTGTTCTCGAAGTGTTTGATTAAATCTTCATAATCACTAGCAGCAAAACTTTGGTAGTCGGTAAACAATGCTTTTATGCCAGAATATCTTTTTGCAATATCATCTCTCGTTTGGTATGAAACGTATCGTTTCTCCTCTGCATTATAGAACCCGATCAATGGCATTGGTCTACCTGTATCGGAGATGACATTCATTTTCAAAGCATTCAAGTTGTCACCTGAATATCTATTGTTCAACCCGATATTTCCGATGATCAAATCTTGATCACCATCATTGTCTATGTCTGCTCGGTCAATGCATTGCCAATATCCCTTCAAGGACTCAAGCAGCGTATCATCGACTTTTAGTTTTTCAAAAGTCTGCGAAAGAAAGCTTGGTACTCCCCATTCACCTACGATGCAATATTCCTGACTTCCGTCTCCATCGATATCAATCATTTCAATGTCGGTAATACATCCTTGAAGTTCAGTATCAATGGATGAAACGGTATAGTTTTTTCCGTCAAATTTCAAGGTCGAAATTTTACCTTCATTCACAAACGGATAGTTTTCTGCTGTTGGATATGCACTCAGCAGGATATGGTTGGCGCTTTGAAAACTGTGTAGTTCGAAAATGGCTTTCCCAAGATCTTGCTGATAGATAATCTTATATGTACCATTGACTTTTTCCGCAATGCTCAATCGAGAAGATGATCCTGTCGCCTGATCAATAGAGGAAATGATCAACTCTTCAATATCATTGTTATTGAGGTCGCGCATACATATGTCCGTGATATATTGTTTTTTTAGATCAATATTCAATGATGTCAAATTCAATGAATCTCCAATCAATGCTCCCTTAGATATAACGTCAGCTTGTGCTATGAATAATTCTTCAAGTTTATTTTTTGCCAGCAAAATTTGATCTGTTACACAGGCTTTCATCAACAGTGGTTGGGCATTAAAGTCGAGTCGTGCCATTCTATGATCTGATGATGATTCAAATACTTTCTTTTGACTAAAGGTGGATTGTGAATCTTTTTCTTGCGATGTAATTTCTTTGGCACTTGAATAATTGATATCAAGACTCTTATTCACTTCAACATTATCCAGCTTAGAGATTTTCCCATCAGGCCACGTAACTTGAATGGATGCAGCTGTTGAAGTGCCAAGTCCAAATATCAGATCAGAATCCATCGTAGACATATACGAACGTACCGGAAATAGTTCTCTTTCCTGAGTCATGCCATCTTTTGATTTAACAAGAATCTTGGAGCCTATGGCAGCTGGGTTTAATTCCGGTCCAGCTAATTTTATCTTTATAAAGTTGTTTGAGCTGTTGTTGAGAAGAATCTCTGATCTTTGGTTGAGATGATTACATATCAAATCGTAATCTCCATCATTGTCAATATCAGCGTATGCCACTCCGTTGGTGATGGTTTTTTCAAAGTTGTCATGTCGAAACATTTGGGCTTTATTCACATTTTCGAAATAGACATTTGGAAGATCAACTGCTGGCAGACCATTGATTTTTTTGTGGAGTTCTTGTTTGGCCAATTCTGTATTTCCGAAACCTGTAGGATTCGAGTTGTAGTTGACAAAATCGAGGTCGGTAATATTTTTGCCATACCCATTGCTAATGAAGATATCTTGATCAGCGTCATTGTCGAAGTCAACAATCAGAGGAGACCAACTCCAATCTGTTTCATGAATATTTAACATAGAAGCAAGCTCATTCATTGGATTCATTTTACGGGCATCACTACCAGTATTTATCTGCAATGAATTCTTTACAATTTGATCATTGTAACCATTCTTTTTGCCTAACAAAAATTTGTCAAAGTTCATGGACCCCAACATGGTTTTTTGTCTAAGATTTGTCGGAGGCAACATATCTACAACCAATACATCAGCCAGTAAATCACCATTGATGTCTCCGACGTCTACGCCCATAGAGTTATATGAGCTGTGCTTCAAGACTACCTTTGCTACTTCTTTAAACGATTCTCCGTTTTCATTAAGATAAAGCAAATCATCACTGATAAAATCATTCGCAATATAGAGATCAGGGAATCCATCAGAATTAAAGTCAGACACCACAATGCCCAGTCCAAATCCTGGCTGGTTGACTTTCCATGATTCTGAAGCATCTTCGAATCTTAGTTCGCCAGTTTCTGCCTCTTTGTTAAGATAGAATTTATCGTAACTGCTTTTAG